>DNGH01000127.1 GCA_003486285.1 Actinomycetota bacterium | reverse complement strand
GGACGCGTTTGCCGAGATACCGGAGCACGAAACCTCCTGGAGGATGGGGGCCGGGGTCCCTCGCGGGACCCCGGCCGTTTCACCCTTCGATCAGCAGGAGTCGGTCTTGGTCAGGAACCGGAACGACGGGACCAGTGAGTAGCCGAGCTCGAGCCCGGTGACGCACTTGCCGGTCACCACGGTACGAGTGGCCGACCACAGCGGTGCCCACACGGCGTTGTCGTAGATCATCTGCTGTGCCTGGGAGGACATCTCCTGGCGCACGGCCTCGTCCACCGAGAACTTGCCGGTCTCGACCGCGGCGTCGTACTCCGCGTTGCACCAACCCGAGTAGTTCACGAACGATCCGCACTTGGTGAGGAACTGCATCTGATAGAAGGGATCCTCGCCCCATGAGAACCAGTCGTGGATGAGGAGCGGAAGCTCCCCGGCGCTGGCGCGGGCCGCCCAGTCGGCGTCCGGCAGGATCTGGACCTCGACCTCGATGCCGACCTGACGCAGGTTCTCCTGGATGAGGACCGCAGCTTCCTGGTCGACGAGACGCGATTCGCGCACGCCGAGCACCAAGCTCACGTCGGTCTCTCCGGAGGCCGCCAATGCCGCACTGGCGGCATCCAGATCGGTCGCATACCCGGCACCGATGGCAGCGTCATAGGTGTCCATGTTGCTGGTCACCACACCACCAGCCGGAGCCGCATAGCCGAACATCACCTGGTCGATGAGTGCCTGATACGGCACCGCCAAGACGATGGCGCGACGTACGTCGACGTTCGGGACCAGGTTGACGTTGATCGCCATGTAGTTCACGCCGGTCGTGGGGATCTCGAAGATCCTCACGTTTGGGTCAGCGGCGAGCTCAGGGAGCAGTCGCTCGGGGATACCGCTTGCGACGTCGATCTCACCCGTGCGCACCAACTGAGCGCGCTGGTTGGCGTCAGGAACGGTCCTGATGACCACACCCGCGTTGGCCACGTTCGCAGCGTCCCAGTAGTGCTCGTTGGGCGTGAGGACGACCTGGGTGTCCGGCGAGAACTCCGAGATGAAGTATGGGCCGGAACCTGCGCCCGTGTTGTTCAGATAGGCGAACCCCCACGGGTCGTCGGCGGTCGCGTTGGCCTCGATCAGGTCCTGGTTCATCGCGCCGAAGACCTGGAAGGTCAGGAAGCGCTCGAAGAGTGGACTCTGCACGGTGGTCTCGATCTGGAACGTGTAGTCGTCGATCACCGTGAGCTGGTCGGCGGACGAGATGCCGATGAACGGCAGCAGCACGCCGATGTAGCCCGGGCCCTCGATCGAACGCTGGAACGCGTACTTGTAGTCGTCGGCAATCACGGGATCGCCGTTGTCGAACCCGGCGTCCTCACGCAGTTGGAACGTCGCCAGCATGCCGCCGGCGTCGGTCAGTTCGATCGTGTAGGACGCTGCACCCGCTCCCACGTGGCTTTCGCGAGAACCCTGGAAGTATCCGCCGCGGTCGATCGGCTCCTGGTAGATGAGCGGCTCGTACACGGCGTGGGTGACGTCGTACGCGGTCGTCGAGCGGAAGGTGTGGGGCTCCACCAGGTTCACGGTGTCCGAGCCAGACACGACCATCACCGGCTTCTCGGCCGGCGCAGCAGTGGTGGTCGTCCCCTCCGCTGCAGTCGTGGTCGTCCCGCCCGCAGCAGTGGTGGTCGTCCCGCCCGCATCGTCGTCGCCGCACGCCGCAGCTACGAGTGAGAGGACGAGGAGTACTCCGAATACTTGTCGTCTGAACAATTCCCTGCCTTGCATGCTTCCTCCCAGTTGGTCTGTCAACTCCCGGTCCCCGAGCGGGCTGGTCGAGGGAATATACCTTTGGAGGAGCGGCCGGCGTCGGGCCCACCCGGTTCGGGTCCACCGACCAGGTCGTCGATCCGGGTCCCGGGGGGGACTTCGCGGCGATCCTGTCCCTTCAGGTAGACCCAGGCGCCCGCCCGCCCGCGGACCTCGACTGACCCGTCGGAGACGTCGAGCAGGGCACCTTCGCGCAGCGCCACGACCGGGGTGTCGTTCTGGGTCATAAACTCCAGAAGCCGCTGATCCCGGGTCTCACCCTTGTGGGTGGAGTCGGGGTCGCGGTCGATGTAGTGCGGGTTGATCTGGAACGGGACGAGTCCCATCGCCGCGAACGAGGGGGGTTCGACGATGGGCATGTCGTTGGTCGTGCGGATCGTCGGTCCCGCCACGTTGGCCCCCGCGCTCGTGCCGACGTAGGGCAAGCCGTCGCGGACGCGATCGCGGATCGCGTCCAGCATCCCCGAGCGTGCCAGACGGTCGAGCAGGAGAAACGTGTTGCCTCCGCCGATGAACACCGCGGTGGCCCGACCCAGGGCAGCACCGAAATCGTCGGAGCGGTCCGCCCACTCGGCGGTCACGCCCATAAGAGCGAGACGATCGACCGCGGTCTTGCCGTAGGCACCCTCATCGACCCCGGCAAACGGCACGAACAAGACGTGCGCGCCGGGGCCGAGAAACGTGGTCAGTTCGTTCTCGCACCAGTCGAGGTAGTTCCCGTCGGGGCCGGTTGAATTGCTCACCAGAAGCAGCCTCATGATCCCCCAGCCTACGGCGGTCGCCCGGCATCGCTCCCGGGCCTTCGGCGAGGTTCGGCATGCCCGAAACAGGTTCTCAGTCCCCACTGTGACGGACGGCGACTGATCGGGTCAGACAGAGGCGGCCGACAGCCTGCTCTCGGCAAGGGCCTCTGCTGCCTGAAGCGTGTTGGCTCCCTCGCTCCGGGCCCTGCTGAGGATCTCGAGGGTCGTGTCGTGGATCCGCTCGACGGCCACCACGGCACGGTCCCAGGAGTAGCCGTTGGGATGGAACTCCTCTGCAATGTTGATGATCCCCCCGCCGTTGGCCACAAAGTCGGGAACGTACGTGATGCTGGCCGCTTCGAGCCGCGTAGCGTCATCGGGACCGAGCAGCATGTTGTTGGCCGACCCCACCACCGCGACGCATCGCAGCCGGGGAATGGTGGTGGCGTCAAGGATCGCGCCAAGGGCACATGGCGCCAGAATGTCGCATTCCTCGTAGAGGATCGCGTCGGTGGCGACCGCTCTCGCTCCCGTCTCAGCGACGATCGACTCCACGGCCCTCGGATTCGTGTCGCCAACGGCTAGCCGGCACCCGGCCGCGGCGAGCAACCGGGCGAGTTCGGATCCGACCTTGCCGACACCCTGGATGGCCACCGACCGGCCGTCGAGGTCGGCCGAACCCCAGATGAACTCCGCCGCGGCGTGCATGGCGGCCAGCACACCGTGCGCCGTGGCCGGCGAGGGATCACCCGACCCGCCCGACTCGATCGGCAACCCCGTCACATGGCGCGTCTGCGTGGCGACGATCTCCATGTCGGGGACCGTGCTGCCGACGTCCTCGGCGGTGATGTAGGTACCTCCGAGGGACTCCACCGCCCTCCCATATGCCTTCAAGAGTTCCGGGGTCTTGGCGGTCGCCGGGTCGGCGATGATCACCGCCTTGCCTCCTCCGAGGGGTAGGCCGGCTGCGGCAGCCTTGTAGGTCATCCCACGCGACAGTCGAAGCACGTCGATGAGGGCCTCGTCGGTGCTCCGGTAGGGCAGAATCCGGGTACCACCCAGCGCCGGGCCGCGCACCGTCGAGTGGATGCCGATGATGGAGCGCATCCCCGTGGCCGGGTCGGAGGCGAACCAGAGACCTTCGTGGCCGCCGCGGTCCAACTCGTCAAAGACCCTGATGCCCACGAGTCATCGCCTTCGGTAGCCTAGGTAGAATATAACTCGTGGGAGGTTGCGCATTCCAGTGACCGATGTGGGTGGATTGCGCCTCGCCCTGCAGCAGATGCCGGTGATCGGGATCATCCGTGGCTGTCCCGTCGAGCACGTGATAGACATCGGATCGGCTGCCTCCGCCGCCGGGATCACCGTCATCGAGATCACTCTCGACTCGCCGCAGCCGGACGTGGCGCTCCGGAACCTGGCTGCGGCCTGTCCCGCACTCGTGGTTGGAGTGGGAACGGTACGAACTCCGCGGGACGTGGAGTTCGCGGTCGAGGCCGGGGCTTCGTTCATCGTGACTCCGATGTTCTCCCCCGCCGTCGTGGCCACGGCATTGTCACTGGACCTTCCGATACTTGCCGGCGCCAGCACCCCGTCGGAGATCTGGGCAGCGCTGGAGGCGGGAGCATTCGCGGTCAAGGTGTTCCCGGCCCAAGAGTTGGGTGGTCCCGCCTATCTGAAGGCGATTCGCGGACCGCTGGGCCACCCTCCGTTGGTACCGACCGGCGGGGTGGGGATCGGCAACGGACCCGCCTACCTCGAAGCAGGTGCCCTCGCTCTCGGCGTCGGGGGGTCGGTGTTCCCGCTGCAGAGCCTCGTCGCCGGTGATGCCGTGCATGTAGGGTCGCTCGCAGCCGAACTGGTGCGGTCCCTGCAATGACATACGACATCGTGGGCGTCGGCGAGGCCATGCTCCGACTGTGGGTCCGCGCGGGCACACGTTTGGAGGACGCCCCCGCATTCGAGGTCTCGGTCGCCGGGGCCGAAGCGAACGTGGCGGTCGCGGCCTCGCGGATGGGGGCCTCGACTGCGTGGCTGTCCGCCCTTCCATCCAACCCGTTGGGTCGGCGCGCCGCCCGGGAACTGGCGAGCCACGGGGTGGACGTCTCCCACGTCCAATGGGTCGCGGATGCCCGGATGGGCACCTATTACGTCGAATTGGGCGTGCCGCCACGTCCGACGACCGTGATCTACGACCGGGAGGGCTCGGCGGCTGCTGCGATGGACTCGTCATCGATCTCGTGGCTGGTCGTCGAAGACTCCCGCATCGTCCACCTGAGTGGGATCACTCCGGCGTTGTCACGGTCGTGCCGCGATCTGTCCACAGAGGTGGTCCGCCGGGCGGCGGCGGCGGGGGCGCTCGTATCGCTCGATGTCAACTACAGGCGCAGGCTCTGGAGTACCCAGGAGTGCCGAACGGTCGTGTCCGAGCTGGCGTCGTCGGCCTCATTGTTCATCGTCACCGCAGAGGACGCCCGGGACGTATTCGGCATCGGCGGCGAACCGGACGCGGTTCTTGCCGCGTTGGTCGCAGAGCTCGGCGTGGAACACACCGTGCTGACCGTCGGTGCCGGTGGCGCTCACTGGTCGAGCGGCGGACAGACCGGACACTGTCCCGGCTACGCGGATGCCGCGACCGTCGATCGCATCGGTGCGGGCGATGCATTTGCTGCGGGCGTGCTGCTCGGCCTGCTCGACGCCGATCTTGCCGGAGGCGTCGCCACGGGGGTCGCCATGTCGGCGCTCAAGCTCGGGATCTTCGGGGATCAGCTGACGATCGGGCGCGACGAAGTGGAACGGATCATGCAGGGGCGCGACCGGGAGGTGTCGCGATGAAGCCGATTTCCTCGGCGATCGCCGGAATGAAACGGTCCGGAATCCGCGAGATCATGGATCTTGCGGCCACACGGCCCAACGTGATCCACCTGGAGGTCGGGGAACCCAACTTCCCGACGCCTCCACACATCCTGGATGCGGCGGCCCAGGCCGCCAGGGATGGGTACACCAAGTACACCGCCAATCGCGGGCTTCCCGAAGTGCGCCAGGCGATGGCGACCAAGATCGCGGACCGCAATGGTTTCAGCGTCGATTCGATCGATCAGATCGTCGTCACCACGGGCGCCGTCAACGCGATCATCCAGGCCCTGATGGTGGTGTCCGATCCGGGTGATCCGGTGCTGCTCCCGGACCCGGCCTGGCCCAACTATCTGATGATGACGACGATCCTTCGCTCTCCGGTCGTGCGCTACCCGCTCATGCGAGATCAGGGGTTCGAACCCGACTTCGATGCACTCGAGGCGATCTGCGCATCCACGCCCTCCGCCAAGGCGATTCTGATGAACACCCCCGGCAATCCCACGGGTGCGGTCATGAGCCGGTCGGTGGTGGAACGGATGGTCGAACTCGCCGCCAGGCACGACCTCTACGTCATCTCGGACGAGTGTTACGACGAGATCGTGTTCGATGGCGAGCATGTCAGCCCGGCGGCGATCGACACCGATGGCCGGGTGATCTCGACTTTCAGTGTCTCCAAGTCGTATGCCATGACCGGATGGCGCATCGGATATGCCGTCGCCTCACCCGAGGTCGCCGCGATGATCTCGAAGGTCCAGGAAGCGGTGACGTCGTGTGCCACGGCAGTCGCGCAGAAGGCGGCGCAAGCGGCGCTCGACGGCGACCAGAGCTGCGTGGCGGAGATGCGCGATGCCTATCGCCAGCGGCGTGACCGGGTGGTCCCGATCCTCGAGGCCGCAGGTCTGCTCGTCAGCCCGCCACAGGGCGCCTTCTATGTGATCGCAGACACCTCGGGCACGGGGATGAACGGATACGACCTGGCCCGCCGGTTGATACTCGAACACGACGTCGCTGTTGCCCCCGGCGAGACGTTCGGCCCAGGTGGGGTGGGCACGGTCCGACTGTCGCTCGCAACCGCGATGGACGACCTGGTCGAGGGTGTCGGCCGGCTCACCGCTGCCGTCGGATCCTGGTCGGCCTGATCACTCGGCCAGGAGCCACAACGCGATGGCCTTCACGTTCACGCCCGGTTGGTTCCAGCTCGATGAGTTGTTCCGCCAAGCCGGGGTCCACTCGAAGAACACCAGACAACAGACAACAGACCGGGTGTCCGGTCTGTCATCTGTCATCTGTCGTCTCTGAACTCAGTCTCCGGCGATGAAGTACACCCACTCGCCGTCTTCGGTCATCCCGATCCGGTAGCCCATGTAGCCGCCGGCTTCGGCCCAGAAGGCGAAGTCCTCATCGTCGTACAACGGACGCAGCGCCTCACGATGCGCCTCGGGTACCGCAGCCCACTCGGGGAAGATGAATGCCGACGGCCAGACGTAGTAGGTGACGTCCACGGTGTACTGGGTTCCCACCGGGCGGTTCAGCAACTCCGCCAGGTAGAAGATCACCCGGTCGCCAGCCGCCTCCCGTTCCTGCCAGTAGGCGATGGGATCCTCGTCGACGCCGAAGGTGTAGGAGAACGGATCGGCCATCAGGGATTCGAGAGCTACCCAGTCGCACGCCCGCGCCGCGGCGTAGATCGCGGCGCGCTTCGCAGTCACCGCCTCGGGCAGCCCGGTCTGCTCGACCAGATCCGCCGCCAGGGCGCCAGAGCATCCGATGGCAGGGGTGGTGGTATTCGGCGAGCCACCCTGGTAGGGCACCAGCCACACCGGATGCTCTCTCACATTGGTCTGGCTTCCATCCATCGCCGACGACTCCCAGGCGATCAGGCTTCCCATCTGTGCGGCATCGACCTCGTAGGGGATGGTGATCGCCCACTCGCCCCGGCACCCGGTGCCGCAGGTGGCGGTGGTGAAGCCCTCCCAGATGATCAGCCCGTCGGCGTCGGTGAGCGCCAGGCTCACCGTCGCCTCGAACACGTTGGCGGTGCCGTACGCCACCATCGGGTTGGCCCCGTACAACCCTCCGTGCACCGGGCTGTCGATCATCACCGCCGGGAGCAGCGACTCGAAGTCGGCGCTGGTGGCGGGGTCGTTGACGGTGATCCCCTCGCCACCGAACACCGTGGTGGGGACGCCCTCGACCTCGAAGCGGACCCCCTCGACTCCGTCGAAGACATCCAGCGTGAACACCACCTGGGCGAGGCGGCCCATCATCGACAGGGTGCCGCCGCCGGAGACGAATTCGGAAGAGAAGTCCACCGTGACGATGCCCTCGGTGCCGTAATCGAGATCGAGCAGCACGGTCCCCTCGGGGATTGCAGTCGACATGGCGGGGATGGCAGCCGCCTCATCGGCTGTCGGGCCCTCGAGCAGGGCCGCCACCGCTCCTTCGAGGTCGTTCCCCTCCGCGATCCGGGCCACCGGCACCAGGAAGGGGCCTTCCCAGCCAGGACCGGTGGTGTCGAGGAAGAAGTAGGCCGCCTGACCCGAGTACTGCGGCGGGTTGGGAGCGGAGGTGGTACTGAACCCCGTCGTGGTCACTGCGGTCGTGATCGTGGTGTCGCCGCCGGCGACCTCGGCTCCGTTGCCTCCGTCGAGGAACCACAGCATGCCGAAGCCCACCACGGTCACCGACACCGCCGCCACCGCAGCCATCGCCCAACCCGGGAGGGTGTGGCGGACGCGGCGCGCCACGATGCGCTCGGCCACCGACATCGGGGCACCGGGCAGTCGGGCCGGCTCCACCGGGTTCCTCCGCTTCATCTCATCGAACTTGTCGCGGCTCATCGTTCACCTCTCTCATCCCATGCTGCGTTCAGCCGGGCACGGGCCCGGTGCAGCCGCACCACGGCTGCGTTCTTGGAGCACCCCAGTGCCTTGGCCAGGGCGCTGGGGCTCAGGCCCTCCCACGCCACCAGCATCAGCACCTCGCGGTCGGATTCCCGGAGAGCTCCCAGGGCCTGGTCGAGATCCGTCGCGTCGGGCTCGAAGCGCCGCTCCGGCTCGGACAGCGAACGCGCCTCGAGGCGCTCCCGCCGCCGTGCCGAGCGTTGGTGGTTGGCCACCACCCGCCGCGCCACCCCGTACAACCAGGGCAGGGCGTTGGGTTCGTCGGGGACGCTGCGCATCCTCCGCCAGGCCACCGCGAACACTTCGGCCGTGGCATCCCCGGCCTCGTGCCACCCCAGGCGCCGAGCGGCGTAGCCGAACACGGCGCCGTAGTGGCGTCCGAACAGGTCTCGAAAGGAATCCTCGAGGGAAACCCCCCGAGACCCGGCGCGGGCCACAGTCATGGTGCTGTCCATGATGCTGTATGTCCGGGGGGAGGACGCGATTACAGGGGGATGCAGGGGGAGGTGTCGGGTGTCAGGTGTCGGCCAGCGTGCAGGAAAGTCATCTCTCCGTTTCTCCCCTCGAAGGGGGGAGTACGGCGGAGCCGAGAGGGGGGGTTTCCCACCTCGCCGTAGCTGGGAGACCCCCTCAGGCCCCTTCGGGGAGGAAGTGAGCAGTCCCCTCCGCCAGCGTGCGGGCGTGACACCTGGGCGGCGTCGTAATCTTGTTCGCATGAGACGGCTGGTGGCTGCGGTCGCGGCGCTGCTGTTACTCGTATCCGCATGTGCCGACACCGCCCAGGATGATGTGGGGCCTTGCGGATGGATGGTCTGGGGACTCCAGTCATATGGGCTCCCGCCATCGAAGGCCCTGGTCGAAGTAACGGACTTCCATGACACCGACCGAGTCACGACCCTCAATGGGCGCAGATACTCGGTCCTGGCTGCGACGGTCGAGCGGGTCCTCGTGGACTACGGCACCGCGCTCGGTGCCGACCAGCCACTAATAGGCGCGATCGAGGTGCTGAAGAGCCTCGAGTGTGTCGACGACACGATCCCGGAAGACGCGTATCTCGTCCTCGGTCTAAGCGGCATCTACACCCCGGCCGAAAGGATCACCTGGATCCTCATGCACACGTTGGTCGCAGACGGCGATCACCTGCGGTTCGTCGTCGGACAAGCCGAGCTTCTCGACAAGTGGACCTGCCAACTCGACAACATCACCCGCGCCCACAACCCCGGCGGGAGGCTACGACCGACCCTGGAGGACTCGATCACCGTGCTGGCGGCACTCATCGACCGGATGGTCCAAGCCGACCCGCTCGGATCTGAAGACACCTGGTGGGAGGCTGCAGAAGCGCGGTGTTGACCCACCAAGTGACATTGCCCCACACTCGGCCAGCGTGCGGGAAGGTCATCCGAGAACCCGGACTGCCGAGTCAACCGGGGGCGAGGGCTGGTCCGGGTAGCGTCATCTGCACAGCCTGAGACTGGATTCTCGGCCGACGTGAGAATGCCGTGGCCTCCCCGGCAGCGTGCGGGAGTGTCTCTTGAGGTTCGCGGGGCGCAGCAATGTGTGAGGATTGAGTCGATGCAAGTCGAATTGCCCGCGGGTCAGTTCTCGTATGTCGACACCGGTGAGGGCAAGGAGGTGATCCTCCTTCTGCACGCCATGGGTCGGTCTGCGAGCGACTGGCAGCCGATCATCGATCGGCTCGGCGACAAGTACCGGACGATCGGCCTCGACCTGCGGGGGCATGGTGGTAGCAGCCGAACCGGTACCTACTCGTTTGAGCTGATGCGAAACGATGTCCGGGACTTCGCCGATGCCCTCCGGCTCTCCAGGTTTCATCTGATCGGCCACTCCATGGGGGCAACGGTGTCAATCCTCTTCGCCGAGCGATGGCCGGCGCGAATCGATCACCTTGTCCTGGAAGACACGCCACCCCCTTCAGGCCGCGAGCAGATTCCGGCGCCGTCCCCCGAGGCCCCCGAACCAGTGCCATTCGACTGGGCGGTTCTGGCCCCGATCATCCACCAGCTCAACGACCCTGATCCTGCCTGGTGGACCGACCTCGGCAACATCAGCGCCCCGACACTTGTGATCGGCGGAGGTCACGAGAGCTTCATCGACCAGACAGAGCTATCAGAGACGGTGAGCCGTATCCCCGACGCACGACTCATCACCATCGAGGCCGGGCACCATGTGCACAGCACGAAGCCGGACGAATTCGCATCAGCGGTGCAAGCGTTCCTGACGGTGTAGCACCCCTCAGATCAGAGGACCGCTCCCCTCCGCCACACGGATCACATCTGAAGCCGGGCACCCCCTACTCCCCTGCCATCCCCTCGAGCAATAACTCGGGTACGAACTCGGCCCGACCTCTCCCGCGAACTGCAAAGTTCCCGAAGGGCCAGATCGGTACCTGCTTCTCCACCTCGACCTCCACGGTGCGCGGCTCCCAGGTCGGGTTGGGTGGACAGACGCACCACACCAGGCGCGTCCCATTGATCGCGGCGAATCGCGCCGCCTCCTCGGCGGGAGTGCCCTTCGCCCCAAACGGGAGGAAGGTCACCGGGGCGGCGGCGAGGGCGGCGGCGTCGGCGGCGGCATTGGCTTCGGTGCGGGCTCGCAGCCAGGTGCCGACCCCGGCAATGCCGACGGCCAGCACCATCGCCACCACGATCACTCCGAGAAGAGTGATGGAGGCACTCCCCCGTTGGTTCACCGCTCCACTCGCATCACCGCCCGCGCCGCCAGGACCACGTCGAATCCACCGAATAGCGGGGCGGCCACCCGGTGGCGCAGGCGGACCACTACTTCGGCGGTGCCGCCGACGACGTGCTCGCGGGACACCGAGACCCGCGCCCGGCCGGCGGCATCGGGAGCGAGGGCGCGCCGCACCGCAGCGACGGCGCGTTCGATGTCGGGTGAGGCGGCCGCTTCACGCGCTCCTTCGCGCGCGGCGTGGCTGACCTCGAGTTGCACCCGCGCCGCCACCGCCACCTCGACGACGGCGAGGAGCACGAGCAGCACGAGGGGTAGCACCAGGGCGAACTCCACGGCGGCGCTGCCCCGCTCAGCCCGCGGTGGCAAAGCCACGCACCCGGTTGACCACCGCCTCGAAGAACGAGGGAAGCGCATCGGACCCCGCCACCCAGGAGATGAGGGCGAGGGCGACGATGGCGGCGGCGACGATCACCAGGGCGTACTCGGCGGTCGCCTGGCCGGATTCGGATCTCATGGACGGCTCCTTCGGTCTAGGGGATGGGGGCGAGCCGCGCCAGGGCCTGGAGCAGGGCGGGTCCGACGGCGAGGACCACGAACCCGGGAAGGATGAGGAGGGCGAGCGGGAGCAGCAGGCGCACCGGGAGGCGGCGGGCGGCGGCGATGCGTTCGGCGTGGCGGGTGTGGCGCACCCGATCGGCGTGGGCGGTGATCGCCACCACCACCGGTGCCCCCGACGTCACCGCCGCTGCGGTCACCCGCCCGAAGTCGGCCAGCCTCCCGCTGGCGGCGACCAGCGCCGCAGCCGACCCGTCGCGGTCCATCGCCGCCAGGAGGGTCGCCACCTCTCCGCCGAGCTCCGGATGAAGGTGGGGTTGGGCCGCCGCCAGCGCACCGCGCACGGTCCTTCCCGATGCCACCCCGAGGGCGACGAGGTCGGCCAGCAGCACCGTGTCGGCATCGGCAGCGCCGCGCTCCCGGGTCAGCGCGGTGGCGCGACGCCAGCGCCGGGCCGCTACCAGCACCGCGGCCACCGCCACCGTGGGCAACGGTTGCATGAGCAGTCCCCACGCCGCGCCACCCATCACCTCGGGACGGGCGGCGCCGCGGCGCCGGGCCGCATCGCCCGCGGCCAGTGCCAGGGCGAGCGCCATCATCGCTCGGCCCGCCGCACCATCGCCACCGCCACCGCCACGCCGAGCGCCTGCAGGCCGACCCCGACTGTCACCACCACCGCCAGCGCCGGATCTCCGCCGGCGTCGAGTCGGCCCGAGGCGACGGTGCCGAGCAGGAGGACCGCAGGCAGACCGGCCACCACCCATGCCGATGCCCGGGCCTGGGCGGTCAGCGAGCGCCGCTCCCGCTGCAACTCGCCCTCGCGGGCCGCACGCACCGCCAGCGATTGCATCACCGCGGCGGCGGGGCCACCACTGTCGGCGGCAAGAAGCCACGAGGCTCCCGTGATGCGCCCGTTGGCGGGAAGCGCCTCCGCCAGCAGTCGCGCCACCACCGGAGCCGGGAGTCCGGCGGATGCGGCCCGGGCGGCGGGTTGCAGTGGGAGCCGCTCGCTCCGCTCCGCGGCGGCAGCCAGAGCGGCACGCAGCGACGCACCCGCGGTGAGTTCGGCGCTCAGGGTCTGCAGGAAGGCGGCCTCGTCGTCGGGTCCGGGCCTGGCGCGGCGCCGCCGCCATGCGACGAAGGCTGAGTAGCCCGCGATCGATCCGAGGGCAGCGGCGGGATGGACTGCCGCCAACCATCCAATCCCGATCAACGGCAGCGGAACCCCGGCGGCGATCCCGCCCGCGACCAGCACGACCGTCACCATGACCACACCGCCCGGGTGTTCTCCCCCTCGACGGCGTCGATGGCGACGACCCGGCGCCGGCCGCTGCGGCGCTCGAGGTGGACGACGATCTCGATGGCGGCGCGCAGCATGCGCCGCACCGCCAGTTCGGGGATCCGGGAGTCCCCCGACAGCGCCAGGGTCTCGAGACGCCACAGCGCCTCGTCGGGGCCGTTGGCGTGCACGGTTCCCATCGATCCGGCGTGGCCGGTGCTCATCGCCTGGATCAACTCGAGCGCCTCGGGACCACGCACCTCTCCGACCACGATGCGATCCGGCCGCATCCGCAGGGCATGGCGCACCAGGGTGCGGAGGGTGATCTCGCCGGCACCCTCGGCATTCGGCGGCCGCGCCTCGAGTCGGACCACGTGGCCGCGCAGCTGCAGCTCCGCGGAGTCCTCGATGGTCACCACTCGCTCCGTGGCTGGGATCTCCGCCGACAACACGTTCAACAGGGTCGTCTTGCCCGATCCGGTACCGCCGCACACCAGCAAGTTGCGGCGCGCTCGCACGGCATCGGTGAGAAGGTCGGCCCCCGCCTGGTCAATCGCACCGGAGTCGACCAGATCGGACAGCGACGCCATCGCGGCCCGAAAGCGGCGCACCGCGATCACCGGGCCATCGACGGCAGCCGGTGGGATCACGGCATGCAGACGCGATCCATCGGGCAGCCGGGCATCCACCGCCGGCGACGCCCGATCGATGCGCAGCCCGAGCGGAGCGATCGCCCGTTCCACCGCGGCCACCACCGCATCGGGGCCCGAGAAGGTGACGCCGGTCCGCACCAGATCGCCGCCGCGTTCGACCCAGACCTCGTCCGGATGATTGACCAGGACGTCGGTCACGAGCGGGTCGGCCAGCAACGGCTCGATCGGGCCGAGGCCGACCAGTTCGTCCACGGCGCGTGACGCGGCGTGGGGATCGAGCGGGGCCTCCTCGGCGGCGATGGCGGCCGAGGCCCGGGCGACGTCGCCACGGCGTAGCGGGATGCCGGCGGCCACGACGCGGTCGACTATGCGGTTCACCGGCCCCACGGGAACCTCCACACCGGTGCCCAGGCGGCGATCCAGCGATCCTTCCCCGGCGGGCGGCGGCCGCGGAGGAGACTCTCGATGGTGATCGGACGCGGCACCGGCAGGCGCACTCCCTGGCCGGGGAGGCTCGCCAGGGTGGGGGTCGCCTGGAACACCGCGGGCCGGTCACCCCAGGGGTAGAGGCTGCCGGGGAGCAGCAACCGCACCGGGACCACGGCGGCACCGTCGGCCACCGGCCGGGGTCGCGGGGGCAGGCGCAGCACCACCCTCGGGTGGGCCGCCACCAGGGCGTCGATCACCGCCGCGGCGGCGGCCGGGGTCACGCCACCGTTGCGCAGCACCGCCACGCCAGGCCGGGGCGTCAGGTCGGGGCGACGCAGTCCGTCGGCGACGATGTCTGCGAGCGAACGCTCCCCGGGATACCGGGGGCCACCGCTGTCGAGGTCGATGACCAGGGCCGACCCGGCGGCGAGCGCCAACCCGAGCGGGGCGAGCGCGCCGAGCAGTCCGTCCTCCGGCGTCCAAACGGCGAGCGCCGGGATGTCTCACACTCCTCGGTCGGGCCGTGGCAACGTACGGATGCGGGATGCCGACATCAAGGGGTACGCGCGTCACTCCCCCAGTTGGCGGAGTGCTCTCGTAAGATCGGCCTCCATGTCAGAGGCAGCGTTCTTCGATCTCGACAAGACAGTGATCGCCAAGTCGTCGACCCTGGCCTTCGGTGGACACCTCTACCGCGCCGGGATGTTTGGGCGGCGAACGCTGCTGCGCGCCGCCGTCGGCCAGTTGATGTACCTGTTGTTCGGCGCCGACGATGAGACACTGGATAAGGCGCGTGAGGCGATGCTCTCACTCACCAAAGGTTGGGATCGCGCCGAGGTGGAGCGGATCGTCGAAGAGGCCCTCGAAGAGGTGGTGGCTCCGCTGGTCTATGCGGAGGCGCTGTTCCTCATCGACGAGCACCTGCGCGCCGGTCGCCGGGTCTTCATCGTCTCCGCCTCACCCGAGGAGGTGGTGCGCCCCCTGGCCCACTACATCGGTGTGCGCGACGTCATCGCCACCCGGGCGAAGGTCGACGAGCACGGGAAGTACACCGGCGAAGTCGAGTTCAGCGCCCACGGCCCCGGAAAGGCCGCCGCGGTGGCGGCGAAGGCGGCCGCAGACGGGATCTCTCTCGCCGACTCCTATGCCTACTCCGACAGCCTCACCGACCTGCCGCTGCTGGAGCTCGTCGGTCATCCCCATGCCATCAATCCGGAGAAGGACCTGCGGGCGATCGCCGAGGAGCGCGGCTGGCCCATCCTCGAGTTCCGCCGCCGCGTCACCCTGGCCAAGCGCCTCACCCGGCCGGTCCCGCTGATCTCGGGGGCCACGGTGGCGGCGGTGATCGGCGCCGGGATCGCCTGGGCACTGATGCGGAGGCGGCGCCGGGGAGCCTGAGACGCCCCGGGCAATCCGTTGGACTGCGTTGCTGCGGTTCAGGGTTCCAGACGCCGCACGCTGGTCACCCGATCGAAGTCGCGGTCGAACGACACGATCTCCCGGACGCCAGCAGACTCCGCGCATGCCACGAGATAGGCATCGGCGAAATCGAGATGGTCGGTCTCGTACACCTCGAGCGCTCGAAGCAGGAGCGCGGGATCGATGGTGTGGATGGACTCGAAGGCGATCACAGCTCGCATCACCCGGGCGACCTCGTCCTTCCGCAGTTCGTAGAACGACTCCAGCACGAAGACGCACTCGGCTGCGATCACGTCGGGGAGAAGGAGTTCGTCGACACTCGCCAGGAAGTCGGTGGCGCGCCGTCCCGCAGCCGGGGGGTCGGCCGTGAGGTGGCGGATGATCACATTCGCATCGATGAAGGCGGTCACCGGCCGGATCGTGCCTTCCGGGTCGCAGCCACGACCTGACCCCAGGTTGCACCGCGCTTGGCGGCGGGTACTGCGACCGCACCAGCGAGGTCGAGCAAGCGGGGGGTCCGCGCCAGGACGGCGCGATGCTTCTCGACTCGGAACACGATGTGATCGCCCTCGGCGATGCCCAGGGCCTCTCGCACCTCCTTGGGGATGGTCACCTGTCCCTTGGCGGTGACCTTGGCCGACACGTCCACGTTGGCTCCTTACTCAGTACTGTTGGTAAGGATGCCGTGATCGGGGACGCCGGTCAAGAGGTTCCGGGAACACCCCTTCCCCGTCTACGGTTTCACTCCCACAGGAGGGGTCCATGTTCAGCAAATCACAGATGGTCGCCGCCGACGCCGCCCTCAAGGGCCGGGCATCCGCGGTGCCGATCCCGGAGCGCCACGCCGTGCTCGGCACGCCGCTGCAACCGCCGTTCCCCGCCGGGATCGAGACCGCGGTGTTCGCCATGGGCTGCTTCTGGGGCGCCGAGAAGGAGTACTGGGAGACCCCCGGGGTCTACTCGACCGCGGTCGGGTACTCGGGTGGGTTCACCCCCAACCCCACCTATGAAGAGGTGTGTTCGGGACGCACCGGGCACGCCGAGGCGGTGCTGGTCGCCTACGACCCGCAGAAGGTGACCTACGACGACCTGCTCCGGATCTTCTGGGAGCGCCACGACCCGACCCAGGGAATGCGCCAGGGCAACGACCACGGCACCCAGTACCGCTCGGCGATCTACGCGGTCAACGACGATCAACTTCTTGCCGCCAACCGCAGTGAGGCCCAGTTCCAGGCCGAACTGGGCAAGGTGCGCATGGGTGCGATCACCACCGAGATCGGGCCGCTCGGCGACTTCTTCTATGCCGAGGACTACCACCAGCAGTACCTGAAGAAGAACCCCAACGGCTACTGCCCCGACCACTCGTGCGGGGTGCGCTACCCCGGTTCGTGATGGCGGTACTCGTCGGCACCACCGACGGACTGTGGTCGCTGCCGGCGCGCGCGCAGAAGTTCGCGGGCGAACGGATCGACGCCATCGCTGCCGGGTGGACGGTCAGCGACGGCGCCCTGGTGCGCCGCGGCGACCAGGTGGTGGGCTTGCGCGTACCGCACCGCATCAACTGGATACTGCCCGTCGCGGAGGCTGTTCTGCTCGGCACCGCCGAGGCCAGGCTGTATCGCCTCGACTTCGCGACCGGCCGGTTCGCCCGCGACGGTCGCTTCGACCGCGCCCCGGGGCGCGATGAGTGGTACACCCCTTGGGGAGGGCCACCGGACGTCCGCTCCATCGACCGCGGGCCCGATGGCATCGTGTACGTCAACGTGCACGTGGGCGGAGTCGTTCGCTCGACACCAGCCGATCCGACCTGGCAGGACACGATGGACATCGATGCCGACGTGCACCAGGTCGTGGCGCACCCCGAGATTCCCGGGACGGCGCTGGCTGCCACAGCACGTGGGCTTGCGGTGACGCGGGATGGCGGCAGCAACTGGCGATTCCACCGGAAGGGACTGCATGGCGACTACTGCCGTGCGGTGGCGGTGGCAGACGACCGAGTGTTCGTGTCGGTGGCGACATCGTTTGCGGGCGGCAACGCCGCCGTGTATCGCACCGATCTCGCTGGGTCGAGCTTCACCCGCTGCTCCGACGGACTTCCCCGCTGGTTTTCCTCGAACGTGAACACGGGATGCCTCGCAGTCTCCGGGGGCCTCGCTGTCATCGGAGACGCCAACGGAGTGGTCTATCGCTCCGACGACGGAGGAGGCACCTGGGCGGTGCTCGCCGACGGCCTTCCCGAGGTCACCTGCGTGGGCTGGGGAAGTTGAGAGTGTTGAGACTCTGAACTCTGAACTCTGAACTCTGAACTTACGCTTCCCGGTACGGCGCCACACCGTCGATGTCCCCGACGAACTGCGGCAGACCGGTGTGCCCGAGTTGCTGGCGGATCGCCTGGTTCTCGCCGTTGTGATACCAGTAGTGGTAGATCGTCCGCTGCAACAGGTTGCCCCGCAGCGGGGTGATCGTGCGCCCGCCGCTGACGGCATGCTCCAGAAGCATCGCCCCCGTGACCGTGTCGAGCCAGGGGTCGGCGGCCCGGGTGATGGTCTTCCAGGCATCGATCATCTCCGGCAACGGCGGCGTGCTCGCCGGGGCCTGATAGGCGAAGCCCTCCTGGATCGCGGGGAGCAACACCTCTCCGCCGGCGTAGACGATGAAGTAGCGCTGCTCCTGCCAGGAGAGATGACCCACGTTCCACGAGATGCAATTGGTGGGACCGAGCCGCACCCGGGCATCGACATCGGTCAAGCCTTCGATCCCGCGCATGAACTCGGCGCGGGTGAAACGGAGTTGGTCGACCAACGGATGTGACATGGTCCCTCCTGATCAGATCACGAGCCTACGCAAGTCGGCCTCCCGCCACCCGCCTCCCGCCTCCAGCAAG
>DNGH01000317.1 GCA_003486285.1 Actinomycetota bacterium | reverse complement strand
ACCTTCTTCCCGGTGTGCTCCTCCATCCACATCCGCGCCCCGCCGGCGCCGCAGCAGAACGAGTTGGTCCCGTTGCGGGGCATCTCCACCACATCGCCGACCACCTGCAGCACCTTGCGGGGTGCGGCGAACACGTCGTTGTGCCGGCCGAGATAGCAGGGATCGTGGAACGTCACGGTCGGGCCGTCACCGTTCTTGGGACGGAGGCGCCCCTCCTTGACCAGTTCCATCAGCACCTCGCTGTGATGCCGCACCCGGTAGTTGCCGCCAAAGGCGGGGTACTCGTTGCTCAGCGTGTTGAAGCAGTGCGGGCACTGGGTGATCACGGTGGTGACCCCGAGGTCGTTGAGGGTCTTGATGTTCTGCAGGGCGAGTTGCTGGAAGACGTACTCGTTGCCGGCACGCCGGGCGGGATCGCCGCTGCACAATTCGAGCGGGCCAAGGATGGCGAAGTCGACTCCTGCCTCGTGGAGCAACCGGGCCGTCGACACCGTCACCTTGCGGTTGCGATCGTCGAACGATCCGGCGCAGCCCACCCAGTAGAGGTACTCGGCGGTGACGCCGGGCTCGCCGAGGCGCTTCACCACGAAGTCGAGGTCGGCGGTCCAGTCGGCCCGATTCTGCTGGCTGAGCGAGTAGGGGTTCGACGAGTTCTCCAGCGAGATGAAGGTGGCGCCGAGTTCGGCGGGGAACTCCCCCTTCATCAGGGTGAGATGGCGCCGCATGTCCAGGATCTTGTCGAGGATCTCGATGTCGACCGGGCACACCTCGTCGCAGGCGCGGCACGACGTGCACGCCCAGATCTCCTCCGGGGTGATCCGCTCGAACACCGAGTCACTCCCGATGGTGATGGCGGCGTCCCCACCGAGCGGCGGGGTCACCGCGGGGGTGGCGGTGCGGGCCGCCACCTCGCCCAGCTTGAGGATGATCTCGCGGGGATCGAGCGGCTTGCCGGTCTGGTTGGCCGGACACACCGCGGTGCAACGCCCGCAGATCGTGCAGGCGTCCGTGTCGAGCAACTGCTTCCAGGTGAACTCGGCGACCCGACCGGCGCCCACCGTTTCGATGTCGGTGGCTTCGAGGAGATTGGGCATCTCCCGCATCGCCCCCTTGGGCCGCTCCCGCGGAGACAAGGCCATGTTGGCGGGCGCAATGAACATGTGGCGCAGCTTCGTGGTCGGGATCACCACCAGCATCGCCAGAAAGGCGACGAGGTGCGTGATCCAGAGTCCCTGATGGATCCCCGCCGCCGAGCCCTCGGGGACGAAGGCACTCAGTTGGTAGCCGACGAACGACCACGTCTCGAAATCGGGGCGGCCGTCGACGGCGATCCGCGCCGCCTCCACCAGCAGACCGGTCACACCGATGGCGGCGAGGACGCCGAGCACGACACCATCCTCGGGGCGGGTCTTGGTGGCGGCCCGCCACGGGCGCACCAGGTACCGCCGCACTGCGGCCCAGCCCAGGCCACCGAGGAAGACGAGGCCGGCGGCATCGAGGATCGCCGAATACACCTGATACACCCGGCCCTCGAGGAACTTGAGGCTGGTCGGGGCGATGTGGTCCAACTCGAGAGTGACCGTCCCGAGGAAGAGGACGACGAACCCGTAGAAGATCATGGCGTGCATCGGCCCCGAGTCGGCGCGTTCCATCACCGAACGCTGGCTCAGGCCGCGCATCAGCTCACCGAGGCGCCGCCTCCACTGGCCGGATCGCCGGTCGGCGGCACCACGCGCCCAGCTCTGGGCCCGGACCGCGAAGAACCAGGCCAGCACACCGAGGAACACCGCCGAGGACATGTAGAAGATCGCCACCAGCGCATCCGGAACGTTGCCGAACACGACACGGCCGACCTCGGGATGCGACTCGGCGGGCAGCGAGCCCAGCCACCAGAGGAGCAGGGTCGCCGCCGGCAGACCGGCGACGAGGCCCCAGAGGATTCGAACCAGCCAGCGCGGCATCGATCTTCCCCCGATCGGACTCGGGTCAGTCTACGGGCGCCGCGGACACGAGTCGGAGCGGTGCCAGCGGCCTTCTAGCGTCGCTTCCACAGCTGCCAGCTGTTGTTCTGGGCATAGAGCTCGAAGGCACCCTGCTCGCGCAGCCAGACCTCGACGAAGTTGTCCGGCAACAGCGGCTGGATGAACACGTACTCCACCTCATCGGCCTCGGGCAGGCGCCGTCCCTCGGGGAAGAGGGTGGCGTGGGTGCCGTACATGCTCGTGGCGAAGGGGTTGGGGAACATGTAGATCTGCTCCCGCCGGGTGAGGTGCGCGGTGATGGCGTAGTGGGCCGACACCACTGCATCGGGCGGCACCAGGTCGATCAGTTCCTGGGCCTCCATGGCGACCGGATGCGATGGAGTCCACCGGGGACCCTCGCTGCGCCCGTGGGGAAGATCGGCCCACAGGTAGGCAGACCAGACCGTCGCGATCGTGATGGCGATGAGTGCCCTCTTGCGCCACTCGCTCGACAATCGTGATATGCCCCACACCGTCGCCAGGGCGAGAGCGGGAAGCGCCACGACCGTGTAGTGGTACTGGATCTGGTGCTGGTACCCGTAGTTGCTGACCACGTTCGAGATCACGACCACCGCCGAGATCGCGGCGATGTCGGGACTGCGCAGGAAGAGCCACACGAACGGGAACGTCAGTTGCCACAGGTACCACGGCCTGCCCTCCGCCAGGAGATAGGTGAGGACGTTCCCCGGCCGCGTGATCGCCTCCGCGATGAGGCCCTCGGGGCCACCGAAGGGCACCCGCCACGAGTTGGGAAAAGCCTTCCCGGAGAGTTGCTGAAGCATGGTCGTGTCGAAGAAGAAGAACGCCATCGAGAAGATCACGGTGACGACGCCGATGGTCCGGTCCCGACGCAGGGCGATCCACACTCCGAGCGGGGCCATCACCAGCATGACGTCTTCCTTGACCAGCAGGGACAGCACGGCAAAGATCACGAAGGGACGCCATCGGGCCTCGATGGCGAAGTAGATGGCGAACCCGACGAGCAGCGGCAGGAACGCGTCGGGGTGGAATTCCTCGAGGTTCGTCCAACTCAGAGCCGGGTGCAGGAGGAAGAGGATGCCGAGCAGGGCCGCGATCGGCTCGCTGCCCATGCGTCGCTTGGCCAGCAGATACACCGGGATCGCCCCGCCGGCCAATCCGACCGACTGCAGGAAGAAGAGGGTTCCGGCTCCCGGCACCACCCAGTAGAGCGGAACCACGAAGAACAGGATCAGCGACCCGTGGTCCGCGAACAGGTTCCGCCCCATTAGTGTCACGAAGGGTGCCTTGAACCGCGACATGAGCCACACGCCCTGGTCGTACAGGCCGAAGTCGTAGGCGCTGGAGCCCATCCCGTAGTGGACCCGGAGTGAGGTGTAGGTGAAGTGCCACACATACCAGGTGATGGCCACGATCAGCAGCCACTGCCAGCGGTTGAGGCCTCTGACGCGGCGCCACGCCCAGCGCCCGATGCGGGCGGGGACCTGCGGCAGCGCTTCCATGGCCTGGGCAATCCGCATGGGCGGACTCTAGGTACACCGAATTGAACCTCCCGACACCGTGCATCTCCAGGGTGGTCCCGGCATCGCGGGGATCCGCGATGGCCTCGTCATGACAGTTCCCATGCCCTCCACAGTGACGGTGGTGATGCCCACCTACAACGAGGCGGCCACGTTGCGTGAGGCCGCGCTCGGGGTGATCGCCCACGGCTATCGCCTGCTCGTGGTGGACGACGCTTCACCCGATGGCACCGGGGACCTCGCCGCGGGACTGAGCCGGGAGCATCCCAGGATCGCGGTGCTGCATCGTCCTTCCAAGCAAGGCCTCGGTCCGGCATATGCCGCCGGTTTCGCCGCAGCCGTGGCCGCTGGAGCGGAGATCGTGTGTGAGATGGATGCAGACCTGTCGCACGACCCGGCGCAGTTGCCGGACCTGGTCGGAGCGGCGGCGGCCGGCGCCGACATGGTGCTCGGCAGTCGCCTCGTCCCCGGGGGCCGGATCGTCAACTGGTCACGCCGGCGCCGGATCCTCTCGCGGTGGGGAAACCGCTATGCCCGCTTCGCCCTACGACTCCCCCACCGCGACATCACTTCGGGCTTTCGCGCGTACCGCGCCCCGGCTTTGGTGGCTCTGGATCCCGGATCGTGCCGGGCCAACGGCTATTGCTTTCAGATCGAACTCGTCAGGCGTGCCCATGAAGCCGGCCTTGCCGTGGTCGAGGTTCCGATCACCTTCACCGAGCGCCGCGCCGGATCCTCCAAGCTGGGACTCGGCATCGTCATCGAAGCAATGTCTCTCGTCACCCGCTGGGGCATCGGGCTGCGCCTGCGAAGACCGCGGCCACGCTGAGAAGGGCGGCAGCGCTCAGCAGGCCGGAGTCGCTCCCGACGCCACATCCGTATCGGGAAGACCCGGAAGGATGAGCCCGCCATGGTTGCGCAAGGAGCCCGACCAGGGGCGGTCCCCACGGACGGTGCACACCACATGCCGATCGCCGTCGTTCCACACCTCGACGGAGGGGATGATGGGCACGGACCGCAACTCACACGTGGGCACGGGCGACCGATCCGGCGCCACCCCCACGTATGAGGTGAACCCGGCGTCACAGTCCTCGAAGAACCGCAGGGGCAGCCCGGCTCCGCCCCCCGGGTAGACCGCATCGTCGGGATAGTCGAGCGTCGCGATCACCTCGACGGTGTGCGCCGACTCGCACTCGACCCGGGTGTACACCCCGTCACCGCCGAGGAGGCAGTGGCCGGGAGCACCGTCGCGCCGCAGCGTGTAGAGCGGCGCAACCGTGGTGGCAGTGCTGCCACCGGCCCCACAGGCTGCCAGCCCGGATGCGGCCACGACGACCAGGGCGACCAGCAGGCGCGTTCGTTGCATGAGCCCTCCCGTTTCGCGAAGGCCCCACCACACGGTACGCCGTGGAGAGCCGGTCACCAGAGGCATAGGTCACGCCCGGAAAAGCCGGTGGGCCGCCCCGAGGGCGGCCCACCGGAATCCGAATGCGACCGGTGTCAGCCGGTGATGCCCAACTCCTTGCGCAGCTCGTCGAGCTTGGCGTCTGCCTGCGCCACCGACACTGCTTCGCGCAGCTCCATCTCGGCGCCCGCCGGCGTCGCCTCCCGTAGTTCGGCCTTGGCCATCGCATGGGCCTTGCGCGCCTCGATCTTCTCCTCGACCTTCTCCAGGCTGACCGCGTCGTCGCCGATGGTCACCGAGATCGCCTCGACCGCCTTGTTGACCGACTCCTGCATCTTCGCCTGCTGCAGCGAACCGACCAGCTCCATCCGCTTGGCGGCGAGCTCCTGGAGACGCATGGCGTTCTGCTGAACCGCCTTCTTGGCGTCATCCGCCTGGGCAACTGCAGAGGTGAACTGGCTCTTCAGCGAGTTCAGGTTGTTCTCCGCAGCCTGCAGCCGCATCGCCAGGCTGGTCGCAGCCCCGTTCCACTTGGCGGCCGCTGCGGTGTCGCCCTGGCTGGTCGACTCCTGGGCCTTGAGCAGGGCCTGCTTGGCGAGCTCGCGGGCCTCGCCGGCGTCGTCGGCGGCGCGCTCGATCTTGCTCTCCAGCTGGGTGCGATGGGCGACCACCTTGGCGGCTTGGTTGCGAAGCTCCTGATCGCGCTTGCGGGCCTCCGAAATGGCCTGCTCGATCTCGATCTCCGGATCCATCGCCGCCTCGGTCTTCACCCGAAAGAGCGTCTTGAGGTAGTTCCAGAAGCGCTTGAGCATGAATCCTCTCCTGCGGTGGGCGGACTATTGAGTGTAGGGAACGCGGCGGAGGTCGGCGTCAGCGTTTGCGGCTGCGAGTGGCCCCGGAACGCGACCGGGAACTGCTGCTGCTCGAGGAACGGCTCCTGGAACTCGATGACCGTGACGAGGTGGAGCGCCGCGACGTCGAGGACGATCGCCCGACCGACCAGGTGCCCCGCGAGCGGGTGCTGGCACGCGATCCACCCCAGTCGTACGACTGCCCGCCGCCTCCACCACCGCCGAGGATCGTGAACACGTCGAGCCAGTCGAACCCGCCGCCACCGTAGGAACGCGGCGCCATCGGTGCCGGCACCCGGCGTCCTGCGACATCGATCATCCGGGGTTGGGGTTGGGTGCCCCGGCGCAGCTTCTCCGCATCGGCGGCGCACACTCGCACCGTCTGTGTGCCGGCTGGAGTGGTGATCTGGGCGGTCTCGGTGGCATTGGGATGCGTCGGATCGAAGAAGCAGACGTAGCGCTGCTCCTTGACCGGCGCCGGTGGCACCGGCTTGCCGTGGGCGATGGCGGCAGCGGCATCGAGCTGCCAGCGGGCCTCATCGAGACGATCGCTCAGAGCCTCCAGGGCGCGCGGATCGGAAGCCGCGGCGTAGGCATCGTCGGCCTCGGTGTAGGTAGCACTGGCCTGGCGCAGGTAGCTGTCGTCCTGGGACTCAGGAGTGGCGTTGACGATGTCGGTGATCTCGAGGATCGTGTTCGCCATCGCATCGAGTTGCGACCGGATCTCTGCCTTGGCTTCGGCGATCGCCTTCTGCGACGAGACCAGGGCGGACTTCTTCCCCCTGTGCACGGCCCACCACACGATGAGCACCATGCCGCCGACGATCACGAGGAGCCAGACGAAGCCCGAGCTGCTCCCGGAACTCCCCCCGGAACCTCCGGTCGTCGGCGACGTCGTCCCGGTCAGGACGTCCACCACCGCGGACACATAGGCCTCGTCGCCTTGGCCGCTGGGGGCCCGCGAGGCGGCGACGGAGCCGCTGGCGAGAGCCTCGTCGAGCAGGGTCTCATCGAACTCGGTCGAGGTGATCCCCTCGCCCGTGGCGGAGAGCACCAGAACGGTTCCATCAGGAACCCTGTCGAGCACGGCGTCCGCGAAGGTCACCGCCCCACCCGCGGGATCGGCGTCGAGGAGCACGACCATCAGCCGCACACCCGCGTTGCCGGCGCGCACGATCGAGGCATTCAGTGCGCTCGTATCCGCACTCAGGCCGGGCTCGACGTAGAGGCCGTCGCGCGCCACCTCGTCGGCGACGGCATCGACATCCGCCCCGGCGAGGGCCGGAACGGCGAGCACGAGGAGCAGAGCGGACAGGGCGAAAGTAGTGGTGGCGCGTCTCACCGGCGCCACTCTAGAGGCCGCCCTCCCGGAGAGGCCTAGGGTCACCGGCCGAACAGGGCACGAACGAAGAACCACACGTTGGCGGGCCGCTCTGCCATGCGACGCGTGAGATAGGGGTACCACGAATCCCCGTAGGGGACGTAGATCCGCATGGAGTAACCGGCGGCGACCAGGTCCCGTTGCAGGCGCTCCCGAATCCCGTAGAGCATCTGGAACTCCCACGGCGCGGTGCGCTTCAACCCCAACTCCTCCGCCAGCACGATGCGCTTCTCGTCGTGGGTGGCGATCGCCGGCTTGACCGCCGCGGCGGCCATCAACGTGTGGAGCAAGCGATCGAAGGCGGAGTCGACCTCGT
Organism: Actinomycetota bacterium; assembly: GCA_003486285.1. Classification (GTDB taxonomy): domain Bacteria; phylum Actinomycetota; class Acidimicrobiia; order Spongiisociales; family UBA11373; genus UBA11373. Next base: position 148 of record DNGH01000317.1, on the reverse strand, counting down.
CCCGGCTGCGAAACGCAATCGCCTCATCCTCGTCGTAGGCGCCCTTGCACAAGCGAATGTGTCCCCCGAGCGGGGCGATCGCGGCGAGATCGTCGGGGGTGCAGCGCAGATAGGCCTGGAGGGCGAGGCCGAGATTGCCGTGACGGCG
>DNGH01000240.1 GCA_003486285.1 Actinomycetota bacterium | reverse complement strand
GCGTCGGAGATGTAGTCGCCATTGAGGTTCATCGTGGCGATGACGCTGTATTCCCGGGGGCGCGTGAGGATTTGCTGCAGGAATGCGTCGGCGATCACGTCCTTGATCACCAAACCGCCCGGCAGCTTGCACCAGGGGCCACCGTCGAGGTCGGTCGCTCCATACTCCGCGCGAGCCAACTCATAGCCCCAGTCGCGGAAGCCGCCCTCGGTGAACTTCATGATGTTACCCTTGTGCACCAGCGTCACACTTTCGCACTTCTGCATCAGGGCGTAGTCGATGGCGGACCGGATCAGCCGCTTCGATCCCTCTTCGGAGATCGGCTTGATGCCGATTGCGCTGGTGGCGGGGAAGCGGATGGTCTGGACTCCCATCTCCCGTTGGAGGAAATCCACGACCCGGCGGGCCTCCTCAGTGCCGGCCTTGTATTCGATGCCGGAGTAGATGTCCTCGGTGTTCTCCCGAAAGATCACCATGTCCACCTTCTCGGGGTGCTTCACCGGCGAGGGCACCCCCTGGTACCAGCGCACCGGGCGGACACAGGCGTATAGGTCCATGATCTGGCGGATCGCCACGTTGATGCTGCGGATCCCCCCGCCCACGGGCGTCGTCAGCGGTCCCTTGATCCCCACCAGATGCGAGGTGAAGGCGTCGATGGTGGCCTGGGGCAGCCAGTCGCCGGTGGCGTCGAAGCTCTTCTGCCCCGCCATCAGCTCGGTCCAGTGGATCTGGCGCTTGCCACCGTAGGTCTTGGCCACGGCGGCATCGAACACCCGCACCGCCGCCGCCCAGATGTCCGGCCCGGTGCCGTCACCGTCGATGAACGGGATGATCGGATCGTCCGGCACCCGGAGACCGTTGAGTCCCATGGTGATTCTGGCGGGCATGCGGGCTCCTCAAGAGGTGGACCACTGGATTATCGCCGAACATCGCGCCGGCAAACCTGTCGTGGTGGGAGGGCTTCCATCGCCGACTTCCCCGCGGCAACAGCGGCCTAACCCTCGATGAAGAACGCCAGGTGGAATGCCGGCAGCGCTTCGCCGGGATGCTCACCAAAAGTGAGCATCGGGATCCGGAACGACTGCTGGCCACCCGACTCCACGCCCTTGTAGATCGCCGGGTACAAGTCGATGAAGTGCCATCCGGGCTCGCCAGTCGCCCTCAAGGGAACCAGAACGTCGCCCTGGCTGTTGAACCCGCATGCATATCCGAGGTATGCGTTGTCGTAGACGATGGTGTAGATGTTGGCGGTCTCGGTCCACCCGACACCGGTCATGTGTAGATCGACCGAGTCTCCCCATGCCACCGTCTGTGGGATGGGATCGACGGCCGGAGTGATGCGGACCGAGGTGGTCGCGACTGCCGTTGCGCCTACCAAGGCCTCGAGCCGATGCGGTCCACCAACGTCACTCGGCACCTCGGCGGACATCTCGAACGACCCATCCGAACCTGCGGTCACCGCGCCGAAGTCGATACCTCGCTCCTCCCAGCCCAGGCCGGCAACCCGATTGCCAACGATGCGATACCACGTGAGGGTCACGGCCGCGCCTGGAGCAAAGCCACCGCCTGACACCACAAGTGGTGTGCCGATGGGACCAGCCTCGACATCGGTCGTGATCCAGGGACCGCCTCCCGGGATGGTGAAACTGGTTCGTTCGACAGGCTGGGGAATCTGCTCATCAAGCGGGGGGGGCAAGACCGGGGTGCCATCGGTGATCATGAACACGGCGTCGTAGACCAGGATGTCGGGGCGCGGCGATTGGGCCGGGTTCAGGTAGGGAAAGGTGAAGGCTCCTCTGGCTACCTCGATCCGGTGAGGTCCCGGACCGCCCGTGGCCGGGATCACCGCAACCGCAGTCCCCTTCGTCGTCACCGCCGACAGCCATCCGGTATACCGGTTGTCGTAGAGAATCTGGCGATTCCCCTCGAGGGCGTCGCGACCGAGCCCGCTCACTCGAATCGTGATCGGGGTTCCCGGTGGGCCCGAGTCGGGCGAGATGGTGACCTGCATGTCGACCACAAAGGCCGCCTGGTTCCGAATGACTCCCGCGGAGTCGACCAGGCGGACGTCGTGAACGAATCCAAAGTCCTCGGGAACTTCGAAGGTCGCAGCGAAGCTCCCCGCGCCGTCGGCGGTGACCGACCCGAGTGGCATCACCGTGGGCGTGAACACCCGGCCGTGGTACTCCTCGCCGGCGTCACCCCGGATGTCCCACGATCCTTCGGCGGAGCTCCACGTCAGGGCGTAGGTCTGTCCCGCGGCAAGGTCCTGTCCCGTAACGCTCACGACCGTGCCGGGCAGCCCTCGGTTCGGTACCAACTCCATCGAACCCACGTACTCGACAATGGGATCAATCGAGTCACCCGCTTGAGTGGTCGTCTCCGTCGTGTCGCCGCGCGTCGCACAGGCAGCAGAGAGCGTCGCCAGCGCCATCACTGCGATCGTGAGCCTCCGTGCTCCTATCCCTCTGCTGCCTGTGTCGTTGCGCATGCTTCACCTCATTCAGTTGCGATGGTCTCGAGGACTTCGTCAGTGATCGTCAGCAAGGACGACGCGACGTTGAACGGCAGGAACGAGCCCGTCCGTCCGTCGGTAGCAGTCGCCACCACCTCGTAGCTGAGCGTGCC
>DNGH01000049.1 GCA_003486285.1 Actinomycetota bacterium | reverse complement strand
CAACGCGGACGCCTCGATGGCGCCGTCGCCACGCTGGGTGACCGCGTCGTGCTCGACGGGCACCTCACCCGTGACGAGTACGAGGCGGTGATCGCCGCGGCGTCGATCGTGGTGAGCACCGCGGCGCAGGAGTTCTTCGGCATCTCCATCATCGAGGCGATGCACGCCGGTGCCTTTCCGATGCTGCCACGCCGCCTGGTGTACCCGGAGCGGATACCGGCTGCTCTGCACGCCTGCTGCCTCTACGACACCCCCACAGGAGCGGTGCGACTGCTCGGGGAGGCCCTGGACGATCCGGCGATGCGCACCGCCGCGGCTGCGACCCTGCGGGCCGGCACCGCGGGATTCGATTGGCGCCAGGTGGCGCCCGCCTATGACGACTGGCTGGGAGCGCTGGCGGGGTCCTCGGTCGCCTACCGGGGTGGGTCGTAGGCGTCGGTGATCTTGCCGAGCCGATCGAACCGATGCGTCGCCCTGATGAAGCGCACAGTCCCGGTGTAGGACCGCATCACCACCGTGTGGGTCTCGGCGCCATCTGCGGTGTAGCGAACCCCATCCAGCAGTTCTCCGCTGGTGACTCCGGTGGCGGCGAAGAAGACGTCCTCGGAATCCACCAGGCCGCGCATCCCGATCACACCGTGCAGGTCGAGCCCGGCCGCGGCGGCGTACTCCCGCTCGGAGTCGTCCCGGGCCCACAGGCGGGTCTGCATCTCGCCGCCGATGCACTGCAGGGCGCAGGCGGCGGTGACCGCCTCGGGTGATCCGCCGATGCCGAGCAGGATGTCGATGCCGCTGTCGGGCACCGCAGTGGCGATCGCGGCGGAGATGTCGCCGTCGCGGATCAGGCGGATACGGGCGCCAGCGGCACGTACCGCGTCGATGTGAGGCTGATTACGCGGTCGGTCGAGGATGATCGCGGTCAGATCGGCGACGTCCTTGTCCAGCGCCCGAGCGACCTGGCGGAGATTGTGGGGGATCGGGGCATCGAGGTCGATCTGGCCCCGCGCCGGTTCGCCCACGGCGATCTTGTCCATGTAGACCAGGCGTCCCGGGGCGAGCATCGAGCCGCGGGTGGCCAGGGCCATCACGGCGAGGGCTCCCGGCCCGCCCTCGGCGGTGAGCCGGGTACCGTCCACGGGATCGACGGCGACATCCATCTGCGGCGGGTCGCCACTGCCGACGCGCTCTCCGTTTCCCAGCATCGGTGCGGCGTCCTTCTCGCCCTCGCCGATCACGACGATGCCGTCCATCTCGACGGTGGGAAGGATGTTGCGCATGGCGTCGACCGCGGCGCGATCGACGGCCTCCTTGTCCCCCCTGCCCTGGTGGCGCGCCGCGGCCATGGCCGCGGCCTCGGTGACGCGCACCAGGTCCAGGGCGAGATTGCGCCGCGGCTCGGTCAACCGGCGACCTCGACGATGATGGCGTCTCCCTGGCCGCCGCCTCCGCACAGGGCGGCGCCCCCGATGCCACCGCCGCGGGCGCGCAGCGCATTGATGAGGGTGATCACGATGCGCGCTCCGGTGGCCCCGAGCGGATGCCCGAGTGCCACGGCACCACCGTGGACATTGACGCGATCGTGATCGATCCCGAGCGACCGGGCCGACCACACCGCGACCGCTGCGAAGGCCTCGTTGATCTCGACCAGGTCGAGATCGCCCGGACTCATCCCGGCTCGCTTCAGGGCGATGCGCAGCGCCTCGGCGGGACGATCGTGCAGGGTGGCGTCGGGGCCCCCGACCTGGCCGTATCCGCGGATCGTGGCGAGGACGGGCGATCCCACCGCATCGGCCGCTGTCGAATCGGCGATCACCAGTGCGGCTCCGCCGTCGGAGATCTGCGACGCACTGCCCGCGGTGATGGTCCCGTCCCCGGAGAACGCGGGTCGCAGGGCACCGAGACTGGCGGCGGTGGTGTCGCGCCTGATCCCCTCGTCGGTGGTGAACATCACCGGATCGCCCCTGCGCTGCGGTACCGCCACCGGCGTCGTCTCGTGGGCGAAGTGACCCGAATCCACCGCGGCGGCGGCGCGACGGTGGCTCTCCGCAGACCAGGCGTCCTGCTCCTCCCGTCCGATCCCGAGCGCGGTGTTCTTGTGATCCGAGGTCTCGCCCATCGTGCAGCGATCGAAGGCGCACCACAGCCCATCGTGGTTCATCGCGTCGATCAACTCCACGTTGCCGAGGCGGGATCCCCAGCGGACGTCCGGGGCGACGTAGGGAGCGTTGCTCATCGACTCCATGCCCCCGGCCATGACGAACTTGGCCTCGCCGAGACGGATGTCCTTGTCGGCCATGGCGATGGCGGTCATCCCGGAAAGGCAGACCTTGTTGATCGTCGTGGCCGGGACGGTCATCGGAATCCCACCGCGCACTGCGGCCTGGCGCGAGGTGATCTGGCCCTGCCCCGCCTGGATGACGTGGCCGAAGAGGACTTCGTCCATCTGGTCGCCTGCCAGCCCGGACCGCTCCAGGGCGGCGGCGATGGCGATGCCACCCAGGTCGACAGCTGCCAAGGGGCGCAGCGCTCCGCCAAAGCGGCCGATCGGAGTGCGGGCGTAACCGGTGATGACCGTGG
>DNGH01000267.1:4777-7602 GCA_003486285.1 Actinomycetota bacterium | reverse complement strand
GAGTGCTGACACTGGTAGTGGTGCTCGCGATCGTTGCCGCCGCGTGCGGTGACGACGATGCCACCACCACCACGGCAGCAGGCGCCACCACGACGGCGGCTGGTGCAACCACCACCGCGGCCTCGATGGATCCGGTGGTCGTCTGTGAGTTGGCGTACTACACGGGCGAGTTCGCCCCGTACGGCGCGACACTCACCAACGACGTCGCCTTCCCGATCGAGTACGTGATCAATGTCGATCCGCCACTCGGCCGGACGTGGACACTGGTGTCCGAGGACATCGGCACGGTGGGTGAGGCCCAGGCGGCCCGCACCTGCCTGGAGAACCATGGCGCCGAGATCCTGGTGAGCCAGGCGCACGGGTACCGCACATATCGCGACTACATGATCGAGTGGATCGAAGAGCACGATGGGCCGCTCGGCCCGACGGTCCACGGCGGAACCATCCCCGGAAACCTCGGCGGAAGGGCCAGTGAGCCCCTCTTCCGGGCGCAGGGTCTCGATGAGGCGCTGGGCATGACGGGGATCCTCTATGCCGAGTCCATCGGTGCCGAGACCGTCGTGGTCTTCGCCACCGAGGTCGAGGGCTTCCAGCTGGCGGCGAGTGCCGCCGAGAAGGCTGCCGCGGCCATCGGCATCGAGGTCCTGGCAAGGATCGATGCTCCCGCGGAGCAGCTGTCGTACCGGACCGAGGCGGAGCAGATCGCGACGCTGGCTCCGGATGCCGTGATCATGCAGGCCGGCTCGGTCGAGTCGGGCACGCTGATCAAGCAGGCAGCCGAGGCGGGCGTGTCACTGAGTTGGATCGGCGAGACCGGATGGGTGCAGCCCGAATTCGTGGGCACCCTCGGCGTCGAGACCCTGGCCACCCAGCAGAGCGTCGGCTTTGCCGGGTTCGCCTACAACGACACCACCCCGGCGTGGGACTTCTATGCCGCGCTGTGGGATGCCACGTTCCCAGAGGGCTCGGACTTTGCAGGAGCGGGTGACCAGTACCACTTCTCCACCTACGACCTGATGGTGCAGACGGCCCTGGCGGTCGAGTACGGAGGGTCGTACCTGGCGAGTGACTGGGCGCCGGCGATGTTCGCGGTCGGCGAGGCTCCGGGAACGGTGTGCTACACCTACGCGGAGTGCCTGGCCCTGATCAGGGCTGGTGAGGACATCGACTACGAGGGCGTGACCGGACCCGGCATCTACTCCGAGGGCGGAGTGAACGTCGTGGTGCAGTCCTACACCCCGTACAACACGGATGGCACCAAGGGAGCCCCGGTGATCATCGACGCCGAACGGGCGTTGGAGGTCATCGGCCTGATCCAGGTCGAGGCCGAGTGCGACGCGAGCAACGTGTGCACGTGGTAACCAGGCTGTAGCCGTTCCCTCGGGAACGACGAAGTAGCCGAATGGACGGCGGCAGCGGGAGACCCCCGCTGCCGCCGCTCCACGCAGGGGGACGAAAGAGGATCACCATGAAGCGACTGTTCCTGCTCCACACCATGCCCTTCGTGTTGAACACGATCTCGGCGCCTCTGGAAAGCGAGCTCCTCGAGAAGTACCCCGACGTCGAGATCCAGACGATGCTCGACACCAGCCTTCTCGCCGACACCATGGCCGCAGGCCGGGTCACCCCGGTCACCGCGGCGCGCCTCCTCAACTACGTCCGCGAGGCCGAACGCGCCGGCGCCAGCATGCTTCTGCTGACCTGCACCTCGATGGGGCAGGGGATGGCCCACGTCAAGGAGTTCTCCAGTCTTCCCACCCTGTGCATCACCGACCCCCTGGTGGCGGAGGCGCTCGACCTCGGGCGCCGCATCGGCATCATCGGGACCGTTCCCACCAGCCCGGCCCAGATCGTGGAGCCGCTGATGGCCGAGGCGGACGGGCGCGGGATCCCCCGCGACGCCATCACCGTCGTGATCGACGTGGTGGAGGCCGCGTTCCAGGCCCGCAAGGCGGGAGACACGGCGGGCCACGACCGCATCGTGTCCGAGGCCATCATGAGGATGGCGCGCGACAACGAGCTGGATGCGATCGTCCTCGCCCAGGCTTCCATGACCGGCACCGTGCACGACGATCCCGGCGTCCCCGTGCTCAAGCTGGGTCCATCGGCCTTCAAGGCGGCGGGCGACATGCTCGCTGCGATGTGAGCAACGGGTTCAGAACGAGGAGGAGACCGTGACTCAGCAAGCTCCCCCCGGCGACGCCATCGTCCGCGCCCTGTTCATCAAGGGCTTCGGCACAGTCCCCCTGCTGGCGCCCGCCCTGCTCGCCACCGAAGAGCAACTGACCCCGGCGCTCGCCGCGGTGCAGGCCGAAGGTCTGATCGAGCCCAAGGGCGTCATGTACCGGCTCACCGATGCCGGCAAGGCGAAGGGCGAGGAGTTCATGGCGTTTGACCGCGCCGCCTGGGGCGACGCCGCCGCCAATGCCGCTCTCAACGGCTTCCTGGTGCTGGATCACCGTATGAAAGAGGTGGTGACGTCATGGCAGATGCGTGACGTCGACGGCTCCCAGGTGATCAACGATCACACCGATGCGTCTTACGACGCCGGGGTGCTGGCAACGTTCGCCGCACTGCACACCGACGCCGCCGCCTGGCTGGACCCCTGTACCAAGGGCCTCTCCCGCCTGGGAGACTATGCGGCCCGTCTGGAGACCGCAGCGGGACGAGTCGCCGCCGGGGACCACAGCTTCATCGCCTCACCGCGGGTGGACAGCTACCACTCGATCTGGTTCGAGCTCCACGAGGACCTGATCCGGTTGGCAGGGCGGACCCGGGAAGACGAGGTGGCGGCGGGGAGGGCGTAGGAAGCGGTCAGCGGTCAG
>DNGH01000267.1:0-4654 GCA_003486285.1 Actinomycetota bacterium | reverse complement strand
GGTCAGCGGTCAGCGGTCAGCAATACCCCCCACCGCCGAGGCTGCGCCTCGTCGGCTCCCCCACAAGGGGGGAGCGATTGGCACACCACTGGTCTGGCGGGCGACGGGCGACGGGCGACGGGCGACGGGTAACCGGTAACCGGTAACCGGTGCCCGGCACCTGACACCCGATCGGCGTCAGCCGATCCTCCCCGCGATCGCCTTTCCCACCTCCGACGTGCTGCTGGTGCCGTCGAGGTCGCGGGTGCGGATGTCGCCGGCCACCAGGACGTCGGCGATGGCCTGGCCCACCGCATCGGCTGCGGCGTTCTCCCCGAGGTGGTCCAGCATCATGCGCACCGCTTCGATCGAGGCGATCGGGTTGACCCGGCCCATGCCGGTGTACTTGGGCGCCGAGCCGTGGATCGGTTCGAACATCGAGGGGTGGCGGCGCTCGGGATCGATGTTGCCGCCCGCCGCCATCCCCATCCCTCCCTGCAGCATCGAGCCGAGGTCGGTGATGATGTCGCCGAACAGGTTCGAGGCGACGATCACGTCGAACGCCTCCGGGTTCTTCACGAACCACATGGTGATGGCGTCGACGAGGGCCTTGTCGGTGGCGACGTCGGGATATCCGGCGGCCACGGCGTCGTACACCTTGTCCCAGAACACCATCGAGTAGTTGAGGGCATTCGACTTGGTGCAGTTGGTCACCCGGCCCACGATGGGTCCTGCCCCCAGCTTGCGGCGGGAACGCGCCAGGTCGAAGGCGTACCGGATCACCCGCTCGCAACCCTTCTGGGTGAAGACCCCGGTCTGCAGGGCAAACCCCTCGGGTGAGCCGACCTTGAACATGCCCCCGAGACGGGAGTACTCGCCCTCGGTGTTCTCCCGCACCACGATCATGTCGACCGTCTCGGGAGTCGCCGTGGCGATCGGCGTCGTCACCCCGGGATAGAGGCGGATCGGCCGCAGGTTGACGTACTGATCGAATCCCTTGCGGATGGCGAGCAGCATCGTCAGCGAGACGTCATCGGGCACCTTGGCGGCGTCGCCGATGCAGCCGAGGAAGATGGCGTCGAATCCCGCCAGGGTGTCCAGGGCATCCTCGGGCATCATCTCGCCGTGCTGCAGGTACCAATCGCAACTCCAGACGAAGTTCTCCAGACCCACGTCGAAACCGAACCGGGTTGCGGCCGCGGTGAGCACCCGGTTGGCCTCGGCGGCCACCTCGTTGCCGACGCCGTCTCCGGGAATCACCGCCACGCGGTAGCGCGCCATGTCTGATCACCTTCTTCTGATTGCGTAGATCTCCGGGCTATTGCAGGCGGAGAACCGCCTCGACCACGCGCTCCGGCGAGGGGATGGCGAGGTCCTCGAGTTCTGCCGATGACGGCAGTGGGATGTGCGGGGTGGTGATACGCACCACCGGTCCATCGAGATCCCACAGGATCTCCTCGGCGACGATCGAGGCCACCTCGGCCCCCCATCCGCACAACCGTGGATTCTCCTCGACCGTGACCAGGCGGCCGGTGCGCGACACCGACCCGAGCAGTGTCTGCGTGTCGAGCGGGACCAGCGAGCGCAGGTCGATCACCTCGGCCGACACCCCGGACTCCTTCAGGCGCCGCGCCGCCTCTTCGGCCACCGGCACCATCGCGGCCAGTGCGGCGATGGTCACATCCGACCCGGGGATCACCACCGTGGCCACGCCGAGGCGGTCGACGATCTCGCCGTCGGGGACGTCCTGCTTCATCGCGAACAGCTTCTTGTGCTCGAACACCACCACCGGATCGTCGTCGCGCACCGCCGCCGCCATCAGGCCGATGACGTCGCGGGGGTTGGCGGGGGCCACCACCTTCAGACCGGGAATCGCCATGACCATGGCCTCGAGGCTCTGTGAGTGCTGGCCGCCAAAGCGGGTGCCGCCGCCATTGGCGGTGCGGATCACGAGAGGCAGCGACACCTGCCCACCGGTCATGTAGCGGGTCTTGGCGATCTGATTGGCGACGATGTCCCAGCACACCATGAGGAAGTCGCTGAACATGAGCTCGCCGATCGGCCGCAGGCCGTTCATGGCGGCGCCCATGAGCGCCCCGGTGATGGCCTGTTCGGAGATCGGGGTGTCGCGCACCCGCTCGGGACCGAACCGCGCCTGCAGCCCCTCGGTGGTCTTGAAGACCCCACCGGCGGCGGCGACGTCCTCGCCGATCATGACGACCGTGGGATCCCGCTCCATCTCCTGGGCGATGCCGCGGGCGACGGCATGGCGATAGGTCAGTTCCGCCATGACGAACCCCCATCGGCCCAGAGGTCGGTCTCGAGGGTGGCCGGATCCGGCGGCGACGCGTTGCGCACCTGCTCGGTGGCGTCGTCCACCTCGGACATCGACTCGCGTTCGATCTGATCGAGTGTCGACGCCGCGATGCCGGCTTCGAGCAGGCGGTCCCGGTAGATCCGCAACGGGTCGTACGCCAACCACGCCTCCACCTCGTGCTGGGGGCGATAGGTGCCGGGATCGGCCCGGGAGTGTCCCTTGTGCCGGTAGGTCTTGGCCTCGACGAGAGAGGGACCACCACCGCGCCGGGCGAGCTCGATCACATCGGTCGCCATGGCGTGGACCGCATCAGCGTCGTTGCCGTCCACGATCAGCGGGGGGAGGCCGTAGGACCGGGCTCGATCGGCGGCGGGGTGCTCGACCGGGATCACCGCCGAGATCGGCGTGTACTCCATGTACAGATTGTTCTCGCACACGAACACCACGGGCAGCCGCCAGATCGCGGCGAAGTTGAGCGCCTCGTGGAAGGCTCCGATGTTGGTGGCGCCGTCGCCGAAGAAGCACACCGCCACCTGTCCGGTCTTGCGCACCACGGCCGCCCAGGCCGCCCCGGCTGCGATCGGCAGGTGGGCGCCGACGATGGCGTAGGACCCCATGGCTCCCTTGGGGACGTCGGTGAGGTGCATCGAGCCACCCTTGCCACCGCAGATGCCGATGCTCCGTCCTGCCATCTCGCCGATCAGGGCACCCATCGGGGCGCCGCGCAACAGCGTGTGGTTGTGGCCGCGGTAGGTGCAAAAGGTCATGTCGCCGGGATGCATCGCCGCGGCGAATCCGGCGGCCACCGCCTCCTGGCCCAGTCCGAGGTGGGTCGTCCCTTTGACGATCCCTTCCAGGAACAGGTCGTACACCCGCTGTTCGAAGTAGCGGGCCCGAACCATGCCCCGGTAGAGGGTGAGGCGCAGGTCGGGCGTCGTGACGACGGTCACCATGCACCTCCGCAGCGTCGCGGAGGGCGGCCACCCCCGGAGGGGTGCCGTGAGTGCTGTTGGGGGATTGACGACGGCATGTCCCGGTACGTAATCTTAGCAATCATCGATTATCGAATATTCATGGACGCTTGGCCCCACTCACCGAGACGGCAGCCTCCAACCGGCCCACTGCGCCCACCCATCTCCCCTCACCGTAGAGACGGCGCACCATGACCCCGCCCGCTCCCACTCCTGAGCCCCTCGAACACGAGAGCCTGTCCGAGCTGGTCAAGGATCGCCTCCTCACTCAGATCCTGCGCGGGGACCTGGCCCCCGGCTCCCGCATCGTGGAGACCCGGGTGGCCCGGGAACTGGGCACGAGCCAGGCACCGGTACGGGAGGCGCTGCGCGACCTCGCCGGCCTCGGCTTCGTGGACACCAAGCCCTACAAGGGCTCATGGGTGCGCAAGCCGAGCAGGGAGGAACTCATCGACGCCATCGAGGTCCGCTCCGACCTCGAGGCGCTGGCGGGACGGCTGGCGGCGCTGCGACGCACCCAGGGCTGCATCGACGACCTCACCGGACTCGTCGAGGACATGCGCCAAGCGGCGCGGCGCGGTGATGCCCACGAACACGCCCTGAAGAACACCCAGTTCCACGAGCGGGTGATCGACGCCACCGGCAACCGCACGCTGAAGCGGGTGTGGTCGATGCTGGAGCCCTTCGCCCGCACCTACATCACCGCCGCCGCACCGGGCATCGACCTGCAGTGGCTGGCGGCGCGCCACGAACCGATCCTGGAGGCGATCCGCGACGGCGATCCGGAACGGGCCGAGGCGGCGATGCGCGTGCATGCCCAGGAGGTCGCCGGGATGCTCGACACCTTCGAGCATCCCGAGATCGACAGCGGGAACTCACTCTCACGATCCGCGAACAAGCGGACCGCATCGGCCGGTCCGCGTCGGCATCAGCGTTCCTGAGCGAACCGGTAGGCGAGCGCGACATCGCCGACGTTGGTGCCGGTGGGCCCGCAGCGCAGCCGATCCCCGGTGGCGGTCAAGTAGGTCGCCGAGTCGTTGTCGGCGAGGGCTGACGCAGCCGCCAGGCCGACCGCCCGGCCCCGCGCCACCGTGCCGGCGTCGCCGATACCACCGGCGGCACCCGACGGCCCATCCACGCCATCGGTGGCCAGTGATGCCACCAGGACGCCGGGCCAACCCTCCAGCGCGATCCCGGCGGCCAGCGCCAGTTCATGGTTGCGGCCCCCCACTCCCCCACCCTGGACCCGGACCGTGGTCTCCCCGGAGTGGATCACCATCGCCCCCGGCGCCAGGCCGCGTCCGGCCTGCGCCAACTCCGCACCGGCGGCGCGAGCCTCGCCGAGCAAAGGCGCACCGGCCACCATCGCGGCGAGACCCTCGCGGCG
>DNGH01000081.1 GCA_003486285.1 Actinomycetota bacterium | reverse complement strand
GGCGCCGACCACGACCCTGGCGCCGACCACGACCGCGCCCGCGGTGTTCTACGGGGTGGATCCGACGGACCTCTTCCCGGACGTCTTTGGCGTATCCGGCGATCCCCACGGATCGGGTTGTGTGGTCGGAGCCGACGTGCTGCCTGCGGGCGTGTGGTTCGGCTTCGCCAAGGCATACGGCGGGGGCACCATCACGTTCGACCTGGCTTGCTTCTTCACCGGGGCCGCCGCGGCGGCCGCCGCCACCGCCGACGGCGAGGAGGTGATGGACTTCTACATCCGCAATCAGAATCCGAAGCTCTACACGGTGCCGGTCTCGCCGTCGGCCGAGGTCTGGTACGTCGACATGATCGGCGGACCGGAGCCGACGCCGATCCCCCTGGCCTCTTGGCCGACGTCGGACTCCTACAGCATGTGCCCCGGCGACCATTGCCCGGTGTGGCTCTATGTGAACGGCGGAGCCGCCACCGGGATCGTCGAGCAGTACCTGCCCTAGGGGCACAGCCGAGGCGTGGGCCGCCTGGCTGTAGGTGAACGGCGCTCCGCCGCCGGCCTTCCTCGAGGCGTTCCTGCCCTGGCGCCGATGCGGCAGGGAACACTGCCGCATCGAATCGGGTTCCATGAGGGTGCCCACTGATGCCACCCTCCTTGCGCTTCGCCTGACCCTCGCCATCGTCTTCCTGGGGCATGGCTGGCGCCACGCCCGCCATCTGTCTCGCACTGCGGCCTGGGCCGGATCGATCGGACTGCGGAGGCCGCGCTACCAGGCGATGACCATGGCCTACGGTGAGCTGGCGATCGGTCTCGGGTTGGGGCTCGGCCTCGCCACCGCGGCTGCGGCCGCCGGCGCGGTGGCGATGATGGCCGTGGCCTTCTGGACCGTGCACCGCAGGGCGGGGTTCTTCGTCAGTGCCCGCCCCGACGAAGGCTGGGAATACGTCTTCGTCGTGGCGGTGGTCGCAGTCTCCGTCGCCACCCTCGGCGCCGGCGAGTGGTCGCTCGACCACGTCCTCGGTTGGAGCGGACCCACCTCCGGGCGTGCCGGGGCACTGATCGCAACGAGCGGACTCGTGCTGGCCGCCGGTCACCTGGCCGCCTATTACCGGCGGGTTCCGTGACCGGCGATCGGATGCCCGTGGGTTTCGTCGGGCATGGGAACCCGTTGAACGCCCTCGGGGGCCCGTTGGCGGAGGCCTGGCAGTCCTGGGGTCGGGATCTGCCGCGGCCTGAGGGGGTACTGGTGGTGTCGGCCCACTTCGAGGCGGCTCCCCCGACCCTCAGCTCCGTCTCCGGGGCTCCCCTCATCTACGACTTCCGGGGCTTCCCCGAGGCGATGTACGAGCTCAGCTATGCCCCTCCCCCGGCTCCCGAAGTGGCCACGGCGGTGGAGCGGCTCCTGGCTCCGGGTCTGGAGGTGGGACGGGCCGAGGGGCGCGGACTCGACCACGGCGCCTGGGTTCCGCTCATGCATCTCGCCCCGCTCGCGGACCTTCCCACGGTGCAGCTTTCGATCCCCTGGGCCGACGACGGACCGGCGATGCTGGAACTCGGGGCGCGCCTCGCCCCGCTGCGTGACGAAGGCGTCCTCATCCTGGGAAGCGGCAACATCGTGCACAACCTGCGCCGGGTCGATTGGTCCGGGAGCGGTGCGGTGGCCGACTGGGCCGCCGAGTTCGACGGCTGGGTTGCCGCTGCCCTGTCCGCGGACGCCCGGGATGGCCTCGCCGGCTATCGCGAGCATCGGCTCGGACCCACCTGTCATCCGACGCCGGAACACTTCGTCCCCCTGCTGGTGGCGGCGGGTGCGGCCTCCGGGGACGCGCCGTCGTTCCCTCTCGCCGGGTTCGAACTGGGCACCATCAGCTCTCGCTGTGTCAGCTTTGGCTGATCAGTTGAGCGACGGATCGAGCGGATAGGACGCCAAGAGCCGAATCGGGTCGGGCTGCCGGCTCAGCACCCCTCGCCATAGGCCGCCGGGATCGTCGGTGAACACGTCGCCGAGTTGCGCCTCGGCGACGATCCAGTCCCCCCGGGCGATCTCTCCCTCGAGCTGGCCGGAACCCCAGCCGGCGTAGCCCGAGAACACCCGGATGCGGGGCACTGCCTCTGGCTCCGCCTCCAGATCCGCCAGCCAGACGCTGTCGCCGACCTGATCCCAGGCGCCGTGACCGGCGTCGGCATCGGCGAGCCCGATGGCGATCTCCGGCTCTACCGGACCCCCGGCGAACACCGGACCCTCGATGGTCCAGCCCTGGGGGAGGCGCTCGACGGCGAGGGTGGTCGGCCGGTTCAGGATCACGCCCACCGCACCGGGGTCCCCGTGATGGATCAGGAAGACGACGGCACCGGCAAAGTTGGGGTCACCGAGTGTGGGCGAGGCGACGAGCAGACAGCCGGTCAGCGACACATCGGCATCATGCCACGGGTCAGGAGCCGCCGGTTTCGCCGAGAAGCTCCCGAGCCTGATCGATCCATCGGTCGTCGACGATCCGGCCCGGATAGACCGGCAGCAGCGGCCCGATGCGAGCGATGTCGTCGGCGGTGAAGGCCGCGATCTGGCGGAGAGAGGTGATCCCGTGCCGGGAGAGGAGGTCGGAGATCTTGGGACCGATCCCCCGGATGAGGGTCACGTCGTCCGGGGCGGGAAGCGGTGCCGGAACCGCACGAGCAGCAAGTTCGGCCTCGAGTCGGGCGATCGTGTCCTGGAGGGGACGTACTGCCGCCTGGATGGCGGTGCCGAACTCGGGGCGGATCTCGAGCGCGGTGCGGCGCACCAGGCGAATGTTGCGTTCCCGTTCGGCCGACAGCATGGTCCGGAGCTGCGCGACCTCGCCCGACGACGAGCGCGAGCGGACGACGGCGGTCTCCAGGTCCTCCAGACGGCGTTGCGCCTCCGTCAGGCGCTGGCGAGTCTCAGCTGCGGCCTCGGCAGCCTCCCGGGCCGCGCCGATCTCATGGCCCGCCGCGGCGAGGCGTGACTCGAGGTCGGCGGCTTCGGCACGCACCGCTTCGAGCGTCTCCGTGGCGTCCTTGAGCTCCAGCTCCAGTTCGGCGATACGGCGATCACGTCCCTCGATCTCGAGGTAGACCCGCTCCAAGGCGGCGATGCGTTCGTTGAGACGGCGCAACTCGGCATTGCGGGCTGCGGTCAAGACGGCCAGCCGCTCCTCCAGATCCCGGATCTCGGCCTCCCGGACCAGGAGCAGCGCATTCGGTTCCGGCGGCGGAGCGGCTGGCGCCGGCTGAATGCTCGCCAGGGCCGCGGCGACCCTGACATCGGCCTCGGCGCGCACCCGGCTCAACTCGACGCCGAGACGCTCCATCTCGGCGCGGGCCGCGGCGGCGACCCGGTGGGCGCTCTCGGTCTCGGCCGAGAGCCGGGCCAGCACCGCATCGCGTTCGTCGGGAGTCGGCCGCATCCCTCCGGAGGGGCGCCGGCTCTCGGCCTCCAGCGCGGTCTCGCCAACCCGGACGATCTCCCCGAGGCGGGCCACCTCAGCGAGGGCGGCCGCGAGGCGCTGCTCGGTGGACCGCTCCGTCTGAGCCGGAGCCGCCGGAGGAGGGGCCTCGGCCCGGCTGAGAGCGGCGCGCAGGCGGTTGATCTCGCCGCCGGCGGCAACGAGCTCGGTCTCGATCTCGACCAACCGGGTGGCATCGGTATCGCGTTGTCTGGCCTCGTCGGCCAACTCGGCCCCGAGCCGCCGCAGTCGATCGCGCAGGTCGTCGAGCTGCTGTTCGGCGGCCGCCGACGCCAAGGCGGCCTCATGCAACTCCACGTCGCGAGCCGCAAGGGTGGCATCGCGGCCAGCCACACTCCGGGCGAGCATGCTGGCGGACCAGGCGGCCTCGTGCTCCGCGATGGCCGATTCCTCGAGACTCTTGCGGAGCTGCGCGGCGGCAAGCGCCTCCTGGTGGGCGGCGGCATCGGCGTGCTCGACAGCGGCGCGCAGCCGCGTCTCCCGGCGCCGGGTCCGCAGCCAGACAAGGGTGATCATCGAGGCGCCGACAGCAGTGCCGGCCAGTGCAATGGCCTCGAGGGTGACGCGATCCACACGCCGAGTCTACGGGGCCGGGCCTCACGGCACCGTCGCTCGGGGGTAGGTTCCCGGTATGAGGGTGCGTCCGGTGCGGCGCGACGACCTTGGCGCCATCTGTCGCATCGCCGCGGCTGGACTCTGGGAGGAATGGCACGATCTCCTCCGCGGCGACACCTTGGGACGGCTGCTCGCGTCGGAATGCTCGGGAGCCACCATGGGGCGTCGCCTGCTGCGGGGCGGCATGCTCGTCGCCGAAGACACCAGCGGTGCCATCGGTGGCTACGTCGATGCGGTCCCGGGCCCCGCCGTGGTCGCGGTGATGGCACTGGCGGTGGACCCGGCGCGGCGCCGGCAAGGACTCGGCCGGCTTCTTGTGGGCGCGGTCGTGGACCAATCCCTGCCGGAGGCGATCTATACCGACGTGATGCTCGGGTGCCTTCAAGCCGAGGGCTTCCTCGAGCGTCTGGGGTTCGTCCCGGGCGAGGTCATCCCGCGCTCGCAGTTCGACGAGGTCGTGGTGGAGCGCAGATGGTGGCTGGCCCCCGGCCGAGACCAGGCCGGGTGGCCACTACCCTGGCACGGATGACGCGGGATTTCGGTCGACTTCCGAAGGTCGTCCTCCACGACCATCTGGACGGCGGGCTGCGCCCCGCCACGGTTCTCGCCCTGGCAGCCGCAGTGGGCTACCGGGAACTCCCCGCCACCGATGCAGACGGGCTCGGCCGGTGGTTCCACCAGGCAGGGGCGACGTCGCTCGAGATGTATCTCGAGGCCTTTGCGCACACCTTGGGCGTGATGCAGACCCCGGCGGCGATGCACCGCGCCGCCCTCGAGGCGGTCGAGGACATGGCCGCTGCTGGGGTGGTCTACGTCGAGATCCGATTCGCCCCGTCACTGCACACCGCCGGGAAGATGACTCGGAGTGACGCGATCGCAGCCGTGCTGGGCGGCCTGGCAGAGGCCGAGGACCGCTGGGGTGTGCCCAGCCGGGTGGTCGTCGACGCGATGCGCCAGCACGACGACTCGGAGGAGGTGGCCGCGGCGGCCGTCGACTTCGTGGGACAGGGCGTCGTCGGCTTCGATCTGGCGGGGCCGGAGGCCGGATTCCCCGCCCGCCTGCACCAGCGGGCGATCGACATGGCCCGCGAGGCCGGGCTCCACATCACCCTTCATGCCGGGGAAGGCGCCGGAGTGGAGAGCATCGTCGATGCTCTCGCATGCGGCGCCGAGCGTCTCGGCCACGGGGTGCGCATCATCGAGGACACGACGGTGCGGGACGGCCGGATCGTCGCCATGGGTCCTGTGGCCGAGGAAGTCCACGGTCGGCGGATTCCGCTCGAGGTCGCCCCGGTGTCCAATCTCGATACGAAGATGTATCCCTCGGCGGCGGATCACCCGGTGGGCCTGCTGCATCGTGCCGGATTCGTCGTGACCCTCAGCACCGACAACCGGCTGATGAGTGCCACGTCTATGGTCAGGGAGTTCACGATCGTTCACGAGAACTGCGGCATCGAGACGGCCGACCTTGCCGCCATGACCCGGAATGCGGTTTCGGCGGCCTTTTGCGACGAATCCACCCGGGCGCGGGTGGCGCAGCGGGTGGACGCCGGTTACCTCTAGAGGCGCGACTCGATCCAGGCGGCGACGCGGCCTACCGCCACCAAACCGCCCTCCTCGTTGAAGACCTCGTGGCGATAGCCGGGGAGCACCACGCGCTCCACCACCTCGAGGCTGCCCAGAGGCTCCGAAACCGCCGGCGGGACGATCGAGTCGCGCTCGCCGTGGAGCACTAGGGTCGGCACCTTCAAGGTCGCGAGTTCGCGGCGGCAGGTGTCGCCGGCGCCGAGCGCAAGGCGGCCGAGCCCGAGCGTCGTGCTCGTATACACCAGGGGATCGGCAAAGTACTGCTCCCCCACCGTCGGATCGGTGGACAGCTGGTCGCCGCGGAGGCCGTTGGGAATCCTGATGCGCGGCGCGATCGCCCCGAGCACCCGCGCCGCCAGCTTCTTCGAACGGGGCAGATCGGCATCGATCGCCGGGGCGCTGAGCACGAGCAGGTCCGGAGCCGGCCTCGGCCCGAGCGCGTACGAGAGCGCCACCAGACCTCCCAGCGAGTGGCCCAGCAGCACCACCGGGAGGCCCCGCGACCGCGCCGCTGCGATGTCGACGGCGAGATCGTCGAGGTAGTGCTCCCAGCGTCTGAGATGGCCCCGGGGTCCGCCGGACACCCCAAAGCCCCGCAGGTCGGGAACCATCACCGCGTAGCCGCGCTCGGCCAGCATCTCCGCCACGTGGCGGTACCGGCCGCCATGCTCGGCCAGCCCGTGGACGATCACCACCACGGCCCGTGGCGACGCGGCCGGTTCCCAGGAGCGATGCGCGATCTTGGTGCCGTCGAGCGCCAGGCGCTCCCCGGGCTTCACGAATTGGGCTCCATGTCGTCCCAGGTCAGCACTGGCTTGCGCGCCGCCAGCGCATCATCGGGTCGGGAGACCGGAGTGCGATGTGGCGCATGTTGCACGAAGGCGGCATCGGTGGCGGCGCGCGCCGCGATGGCGTTGAACGCGTCGGCGATGGCTTCGACCGTTTCGCGGGACTCGGTCTCGGTGGGTTCGACCATCAGCGCCTCTTCGACGATCAGGGGGAAGTACACCGTGGGGGCGTGGATGCCCTCGTCGAGGAGAGCCTTGGCGATGTCCATGGCGCGCACCCCGGTCGTCCGCTTCACCTCGGAGGCCGAGGCGACGAACTCGTGCATGCACGGGGCGTCGTAAGGGAAGGTGTACGCATCCGAGAGCAGCGAGGCCAGGTAGCGCGCATTGAGCACGGAGCGCTCGGCGACTGCCCGCAGGCCAGGCCCGCCGAGGGCGAGCATGTAGGTGAGCGCTCGCAGCACCACCAGGAAATTGCCGTGGCGCCCGTGGACCCGGCCGATCGAGTGCTCCGGCATCACCCAGCGCGGCCCGTCCGGGGTGCGCCGCGGCACCGGACCCGGGAGGTACTGCGCCAGTCGCTCCACCACCGCCACCGGCCCGGCGCCGGGCCCACCCCCGCCGTGCGGGGTGGCAAAGGTCTTGTGGAGATTGGAATGGACGATGTCGAAGCCCATGTCGCCCGGGCGGACCACTCCGAGAATCGCGTTGAGGTTGGCGCCGT
>DNGH01000265.1 GCA_003486285.1 Actinomycetota bacterium | reverse complement strand
GCTGACCGCTCATCTGCGCCGCGACCGCATCCAGCTCGCCACGATCGACCCGATGTGGTCGAGCATCGCCGCGGCGTCGATCCCGGTGCGGCGCGGCACCCGGAACCCGTGGTCGGCATCGGGCACGACCTCGAGTGTGGCCGCCTCGAGGCCGGCCACCACTGTCTGGATCAGAGCCAGCGGAGCCATGGCGTCGCGCTCTCCCTGGACGAAGAGCATCGGCCCGAGGCCGGCAAGATGCGACACATCCCGCGGGGTCTGCTTCCCCATCGCCACCAGCGGATAGCCGAGAAACACCCGACCCGGTGCGGGCACCGCGAGGTGCGACCCGATGCGGCCTCCCATCGACTTCCCCACCAGGAACGGCGCGTTCCCGGCGAGGGCTCCGACGCGCTCGTAGACGGCGTGATGGCACTCCACCAGACGCTCGAAACGGTCCGGTGCCCGGCGCCCCTCTGCGTGATACGGGTAGTCGAACGTGGCCACCCGGAAGCCTGCGGCAACCAGGCGATCCCGCATGCCGGTCATGAAGGGGTGATCGCTGCCCGCACCCGCTCCGGGGGCGAGAAGCACCGGGAGTCCCTCGCCTCGGATCTCGATCCGCGTGGTCTTGCCGCCGGAGTACTGCGCGGCATCCTCCAGGGAACCCGTGGTCGGCGGCGTCCGGGGTGGGTCCGAAGGGAGGGCCATCGGGCGAGGGTACCCGGGGGCTACCGCGCCCGGCTCCTACCATCGCCGACATCGTGACCGTCCGTGTGTTCTCCGATGGCGACGCCCTCGCGGCAGCAGCCGCCGAGATGATCGCCGCGCTGGTTGGTGGCGCCGGTCCGGTCGATGTCGGTCTGGCCGGAGGTAACACCCCCGCGGCGACCTATCGGCACCTGGCGCAGATGCGCCTGGATTGGCCCCGTGTCGACGCGTGGATGACCGATGAGCGCTACGTCCCCCCCGACCACCCCGACTGCAATGCCGGGATGGTCCGCGCCACGCTGGCGGACCGGGTGCCCATGCGCCTTCACACCATCCCGTGGCTCGAGTCGGTCCACGAGTCCGCGCGGAGCTACGAACGGGCACTGCCCGAGTTCCTCGCCATGGGCCCGGACGGCCTGGAGCCGCATCTCGTCGTGCTCGGACTGGGTGAGGACGGGCACACCGCCTCGCTGTTTCGAGAGTGCCCTCCGCCCGATCCGGCTCGCGACTTCGTCGCGATCGAGGTGCCCGAACGCGGCTGGCGACTCACCGCCACGTACGCGCTGCTGGGGCGCGCCCATCACACCATGTTCCTGGTAGCCGGTGAGCGCAAGGCCGAGGCCTTGGCCGCGGTCCTCGCCGCGGGATCCGATCTGCCCGCGGCGCGCGTCTCCCGGGAGGCTCGCGATCCGGTGTGGCTCGTGGACCGAGCCGCGGCACGGCTGCTCTGAGCCCTAGCGCCCCATCAGGGCGAGCAGGTAGCGCGCCAGGTCCGAATCCGGATCGAGGTCGGCGGCGAGGAACGCTGCGGTCTGGACCTGGCCGGGATCGCAGCGCATCTCGGCGGCGCGGGCGTCGAGATCGTGGCCTTGTTGCTCCAACGCGATCAGCGCCTCCGGCCATGCGCTCGGATCCCGGGCCTCGTCGAGCGTGACCTGGTCGAGCACCTCGATCAGCGTCTCCAGGTAGGTGGCCGTGTCCGCGGCGAGACGACCGCAGGTGTCGTCCTCGATGGTGGTGGTGGTCGTGGGCACACCGGGGGGGGAGGTCGTCGGAGTCGCCGTCCCTGAGTCACAGGCGGCGACGACCAGGAACATGGCGATGAACGCAGTGATCCGAATGGGCACGTCGCAGCGAGGGTAAACCCCGGCAGCGAGTTCCGATGCCGCGGCGAACGCCCGGGCGCTACTCCCCCAGGAACACGCTGCCGGCACCGGAGCGAAGCGACTCGATCAGGAACTGGCCGAACACCGTGTCCGAACTGAGTTCATCCGCTCGCGCCGCAAGCAGCGCCGCCATCTGCTCGTCCTCGCACCCGATCACCTCGGCGCGTTCCGCCAGGGCTTCGCCCCGGGTCCGGACGTCGACCAGAGCCGGGGGAAGCGCGTCCGAACCGAGCGCCGCCAACTCCTCCGGCGTCATCGAATCGACGATCACGAGGGTGTCGTCGAGCACTGCGATCATCGCATCGGCGGCGCCCTCGCAGGTGTCGATGTCAGCCGGATCCATCGACACGGGCGCATCGTCGTCGCCACAGGCCGGCACCAGTGCAAGAACCGCGATCAGAACGGCGGCAACGCGACGCATGACTCTCTCTTCGCCGATGGCGCCAGCCTACCCGCCGGTCACATCGTGGAGAGAACCGTCGACGAGCAACTCGTCGACGATGCCGACGATCACGGCACGGATCGGGGCGTCCGGATCTCCGACGATCTGGCGCGCCCCGTTGCCCTCGTCGAGGATCAGCACCACCTCGCCGGCACCGGCACCAACGGCATCGACACAGATCAGGTAGTCCTCGGTGTCCGCACCATCGGCCGAGAGGAGGTCGCACATCAGCAGCCGGCGGCCGTCGTAGATCGGATGGCTGATCGTCGAGACCACGGTGCCGGCGACACGGCCCAGCTTCACGAGAGCCGCTCCACGGCATCCACGATGCCGACGATGGCGTGATCGACGGGGACGAAGGGCACCGGCATCGCCAGGGCCGCTTCCCGGCTGCCCACGATGTAGACGAGCTCGCCGGGGCCGGCCATGGCCACGGCGTCGCCGGCCACCACCGGACGACCCTTGGGGCGGCGGTGGCGGTCGAGGGGTTGAACGATCAGGAAACGCACCCCTTCGAGCCCCTCGGCCTTGACCGAGGCGACCACGGTGCCGATCACCTCAGCCAGCTGCATCGAACCCGCCGTCCCAACCGATGCGGCCGCCGAACCGGAAGTGCTCGAAGATGTTGTCGCCCATCTCGTCGTGCAGCCTCGGGATGACGACGGAGCCCACCAGCATGCCCGGAGCGAGGCGGCCGAGGCCGATGGCGACGGCCGCCTCGACATCGGACACCGTCCCTGAGAAGAGGGCGTAGCCCTTGCCACCGAGACCGTCGGCCAGATGTACCTCCACCAGTTCCACGGTCGCGCCCTTGACCGCAGCGTCGGCGGCCTCGATCGTGGCCGCGACCGTCTTCGTCTCGATCACGCCGAGGGCCTCACCCGCCGGGCCCACCCGCGCCCCGCGGACAGCGGCAGCCACCCTGGGATGGACGTCGGCGAGCAGCACCAGGTCGAGGAGTTCGGAGCCGCCCGCCTCCACTCCGGCGGCCACCGCCTCCTCGACGGCACCGACCTCTCCGACGACGAGCACCAGATACTTGCCGGAGTGAACGGTGCCGGCGACGATCTCGGACACCAGGCCCCGCTTGATCATCGCATCCCCCGCCCGGATGCCCGTGGCGATCGACCCGAACTCGAGCAGGGCGAGGGCGGGGTTCATCTCAGACGATCCTCAGCGCGCCGACCACCGCGATGCGCCGCTCCCGGGTGAAGGTGATGGGCCGGGTCATCCCGTCCCCCGAGGGGCTGGCGATGGAGAACGACGTGAACCCCTCGCCGCCCTGTCCGAGGCCGGCGTAGTTGGGCCCATTGGCGATGAAGATCGACACGTCGATCGACCGCGCCATGCGAGTGATCGTGGCGACGTTGTTGGAGTGGATCGAGGCGGTGTGGCGGAAGCGGTGCTCCGATCGGATGGCCAGGTCGATGGCGGCATCGATGTCGGGGACCGCGGTCACCGGCATCACCGGCATCATCTGCTCGGTCCACACCAGGTTGTGGTCGTTGGGCACCACCGCCACCAGGAGGCGAGGGTCGCCGTCCACGTCTACGCCGGCAGCCGTGGCGATGTCGCGGGCGTTCTTGCCCACCCACGCCCGATTGATGACACCGGGCTTCCCCGGGGGGCCCATCGTCTCGAAGATCACGCGCTCCACCTTGCGCAGCTCGTGCTCCTTGAGCACATGGGAGCCGTGACGGGCCATTTCCCGGACCAGTTCGTCGGCGACGGACTTCACCGCGATCGTCGTCTTCTCACAGGTGCAGATGAGGTTGTTGTCGAACGAGGCCCCGGCGACGATGTCACGGGCGGCCCGGTCGAGATCGGCGGTGTCGTCCACGACCGCCGGGGGGTTGCCGGGCCCGGCGGTGATCGCCCGTTTGTCGGTCTTGAGCGCCTCCCGCACCACCGCCGGGCCGCCCGTGACCAGCAGGACGCGGACCTTGGGGTGATGCATCAACTCCTGGGCGGTCTGGATCGTCGGCTCGGGCACTGCGGTGATCAGATCGGGTGGTCCGCCGGCGGCGAGGACCGCGCGGTTGAGCAGGCGCACGTTCTCCGCGGAGACCCGCTTCGCCCCGGGGTGGGCGTTGAAGACGACCGCATTGCCGCCGCTGAGGATGGCGATGGTGTTGTTGATGATCGTCGCCGTCGGGTTGGTCGACGGGGTGATCGATCCGATCACTCCGAAAGGGGCGTGCTCGGTGAGCATCATCCCGCCGTCACCGGTCTCGATGAGCGGTTCCAGGTCCTCCGGACCTGGGGTCCGGGTGCTCACCAGGATGTTCTTGCGCACCTTGTCCTCGACCCGGCCCAACCCGGTCTCCTCATGGGCGAGCTTGGCGAGGTGCTCGGCATTGGCGAGCATCACCGCGCGGATCGACGACACCACCGCGGTGCGGATCCCGGTGCCCAGGGCGGTGTAGCGCTCGTAGGCGCGCTCGGCGGCGTTGACCGCTTCGTCCACCGTGGCGAACATTCCCTCCCCCAGGGAGGTGTCGGGGATGTCCACCGGCACCCGGGGGTGGAGGGGTGCCGCATCGGCGGTGCCCCCGAGGCGCGACCGCACCCGGGCGATGATGGCCTGGACGTCCTGGTCGGAGTAAGGCTTCATCTCACTTCACGTACTTCACGTCGCCACCCACCTCCCAGGTGTCGACGATCGCCATGACCACCGCGTCGCAGGGCCGGTCGCGGGTGTAGACGGTCTGGCGCGCCGAGGAGCCGGTGGCATACATCACCACCTCGCCCACCCCGGCGCCGACGGCATCGGCGGCGACGACGTAGCCCGAGGTGTCGGACTCGTCGACGTCGATCTGTCGGATGACGAGGAACTTGAGGCCCTCCAGCGTGGCCTCCTTGCGCGAGGCCACCACGGTGCCGACGACGCGGCCGAGGAGCACTTGCCCCCCTCCCGGTTAGGCCGACTCCGCCGCAGCCTCGTCGGCGCGGCCGAGTGGCAGGACCAGGTCGATATTGACGTGGGGACGGGCGATGACGTGCGTGGAGACCACCTCGCCGACCTTCTCGGCACCACGGGTACCGGCGTCGATCGCGGCCTTCACCGCGGCGACGTCGCCGCGCACGACGGCCGTCACGTAGCCGCCGCCGGTCTTCTCATACGACACCAGCTCGACCTTGGCGGCCTTCACCATGGCGTCCGCCGCCTCCACCATCGCCGCGAATCCGCGGCATTCGATCATTCCCAGTGCTTCAGCCATGGGTCTTCATTCTCCCTTTCGTTCGGATCTCGTCGGAGTGGTCCCGGTCATGAACTCTCTCGACCCGACAAACCCTCGAGGGCGGCCACTGCGGCGCGCCAGCCCACGTCGATGTCCCGCTCCTCGCCGCCCAGATATACCCGGCCCAGCGATCCGAAGGATCGCACTTCGAGGACGTTGATGTTGGCAGCCTTCTCCGCCTCGTTGGCGGCGATGGCGGCGTACGAGGCCGGCTCCATCTCCAGCAGGTACAGGGTCTGGCCGGGAATGATCATCTGGCCGTGCCGCATCCGGTTGATCAGCTGCGCCTGATGGTCGTCGATCCGACGGATGATCTGGCTCGAGGCGATGCGCGGCTTGATGCGATCCGCCTCCTTGGCGCCGATCTCGGCCAGGATCGCGGCGCCGGCGGCACGGGTCTCCGCCTGCGACGGCGAGTGGACCTCGAGCAATCCGAAGTAGCGCTCGACGATCTGCATGCCCGGCTTCACCTTGGTCGCCTTGAGGGCGACGTCGGTGAGGCGGTTGATCTCGATGCCCGGCGAGATCTCGACATAGAGCGAGGCGTCGCCGGCCAGGGGTAGGAACCCCTGCGCCACCGTTCCCAGAAACGCGGCGTACTGCGGCTGGAGGCTGTCGAGGAACGAGTAGCCCCGAAGATCAATTCCTGCCACTCGATGCTCCTCCCGTGACGATCTGGACCCCGGCCGACGCCCCAATCCTGGTGGCACCGGCCGCGATCATCTGCCTGACATCCTCGGCACTGCGGATACCGCCCGACGCCTTCACGCCGACCTTGGGTCCGACCGCCTCCCGCATCAGAGCCACGTCATAGACCGTGGCGCCCCCTGGACCGAAGCCGGTGGACGTCTTGACGAAGTCGGCCTTGGCCGCGACGGCGAGTTGGGAGGCCACCACCTTCTCCTCGTCGGTGAGGAGGGCGGTCTCGAGGATGACCTTGCACAGTGCCCCGGCCTCGCGGCAGGCCTCCGACACCCCGGCGATGTCGCGCCGCACCAGGTCGTAGTCACCAGACTTGAGTGCCCCGACATTGATGACCATGTCGATCTCGCGGGCCCCATCCCGGATCGCCCGGCGGGCCTCCATCGCCTTGATCTCGGCGGTGGTGGCCCCGAGCGGGAAGCCGACCACACAGCACGCCACGACCTCGCTGCCCTTGACGGCATCGGCCACCCGCTTGGCCCAGGTCGGGTTCACGCAGACCGAGGCGAATCCGAACTCGACCGCCTCGGCGCACATCCGGTCGATTTCTGCGGCGGTGGCATCGGGCTTGAGCATGGTGTGATCGATGAAACCCGCCAGGTCGGTGGGGACGTCGGCCCCTGCCCCGTTGAAGGTGACCCGGGTGGCTCCCGCGGCGAGCACCGAACGCACCTTGGGAGCGGAGTGGGAGACGCAGTCGCCGACACACGCCAGGCAGTCGTCCCAGGCCTCGCCGGCCAGCGTGGCGAGCACCTCCCGGGTGATGGCCTCGACGAGGGCGTCGCGATCGGTCATGCGGTCTCCTCGAGGCGCAGGCCGTCGAGGGCATCGATCTTGGCGACGCGGCGGGCGTGCCGCCCCTCACCCCACGGGGTGGCGAGCCAGGCCTCGACGATCTGCCAGGCAAGCGCCTCGCCGATCAGGCCGGCCCCGAGGGTGAGCACGTTGGCGTGATTGTGCTCACGGCTGTTGCGAGCGGACGAGATGTCGTAACACAGCGCCGCCCGGACCCCGGCCACCTTGTTGGCGGCCATGGCGGACCCGATCCCGGCGCCATCGATCACGATGCCGGCGCCGCATGCCCCGGTAGCCACCTGTCTGCCCACCGCGACCGCGAAGTCCGGGTAGTCCACGGCCTCGGTGGAGTCGGTACCGCAGTCGACGACGGTATGGCCGGCCTCCCGCAACTTGAAGGCGATGCGCTCCTTGAGGCGATAGCCACCGTGATCGGCTCCGATGGCGATCGCAGCCGAACCTCCGGCCACCGCCGAGCTCTGCTGCGGCTCGGGGGCCGGAGGCGTCGCCACGGCATCCACGATGCGAGCCACCAAGGCGCGCACCTCGGCTTCGGACGGCATGTCTCGGGGAGCCACGCGGCGATTATCCCACGAAGGCCAGGAGGCCGGAGACCAGGTATCGGGTACCGGGTGCCGGGTACCGGAACCGGACGACAGACACCAGATACCAGATACCAGACACCAGACACCGGACCCGATGGCGATCGCGCCATCCGGCATCCGGCACCTGGCACCTGGCACCTGGCATCGCCCCTAACCTCGGGTCGT
The DNA here is from genome assembly GCA_003486285.1 of Actinomycetota bacterium. Lineage (GTDB taxonomy): Bacteria > Actinomycetota > Acidimicrobiia > Spongiisociales > UBA11373 > UBA11373. Next base: position 4,795 of record DNGH01000265.1, on the reverse strand, counting down.
GGATCCGGCCTTCACCTGGGATCAGCCCAAGCCCGCCGCCCCCCAACGGCGAGCCGGCGGGGGTCGGCCCCCGGCTCCGACCCCCGGGAGGCGCATCTCGCTGCGCGAGGCCGAGCACAGCTTCGGAGTCGCGGTGGCGACGCTGCGCACCTGGGCCCGCAAGCGCAGCATCGACGCAGTGATGCTCGAGGTCGCTGGGGTCCGCCAATGGATGGTCACGCCGGAGTCGGTGGCCCACCATCTGTCGCGTTCCCCCGGCAAGCCGGCCCGCACCAGCACCGGTCGCAAGCCATCGGGGCGTCCCGCCACCGGCCCCACCGGGGACGGCACGGCCATGCTGGTGCCCCGCGACGCCTGGGATCGCCTCATCGACCAGTTGGGCAATCTCCACGAGACGGGGCTGATGCTCGCCGAGGCCCGGGAGCGGGCAGCGCGCGCCGAGACGGAGGCCGGGTTCCTCCGGGAGCGCCTCGCCGAGATGCGCCTCGAGCGCGATGAGTTGAAGCAGCGCCCTACAGTCGCCCCGGCCGAGATTCCACGACGCCGCTTCCTGGGGTTTTGGCGCTAGACCATGGGCTCCGTGACGTTTCTGGAACGAAGGGTGGCGAGAGTCCCGACATGACCGCGCCGAGTCCGACCCGATCCGACATCATCGCGGTATCCGGGCTCCGCTTCGCCTACGGCGACATCCTGGCGATCGACGGCATCGACCTGGTGCTGCCGCCGGGCCGGATCGGCCTGGTCGGCGCCAACGGCGCCGGCAAGACCACCCTCCTCAAGATCCTCCTCGGCGTCCTGCCCGCGGCATCCGGCTCGGTGACGGTGCTCGGCCACCCCCTGGAACACGGGGTGCTCGAGGTCCGCAGTCGGGTGGGATGGATGCCCGAGGGCGAGTGCCTCCCTCCGGATCAGACCGCCGCCGATTTCCTCGGGTACGCCGCCGAGCTCGGCGGCCTGCCGCCCCGAGCGGCGCGTCAGCGCGCCAGCGACGTGCTCGGCCTGGTGGGTCTGCACGAGGAGCGATTCCGCTACGTCGGGGAGTTCTCCACCGGCATGAAGCAGCGGGCCAAGCTGGCGCAGGCGATCGTCCATGACCCCGAACTCGTGCTTCTCGACGAGCCGACTGCAGGCCTCGATCCGGAGGGCCGTGAGGAGATGCTCCAACTGATCACGCGGCTCGAAGGCTTCGGCATCAACTCGGTGACCTCGTCGCACGTTCTCACCGACATCGAGCGCACCTGTGAGTGGGTGGTGATGCTCGACGGCGGCAAGGTACTGCGCTCGGGCCCACTCTCCGACCTCTCCACCAGCGACGAGGCCGAGCTCGAGGTGGTGGGGGATGCGAGCGCAGTGGCCGCGGCGTTGCTCCGGCTCGGGGCGTCGGTGCGACACCACGGCGCGTCGATGGTGATCTCCTATGCGAAGGGCGACGCCTTCGACGTCGCCCGCGATGCCGTGGTGGCCACCGGGGCCGCGATCCGGCGACTCGGCCCCCGCCGCACCACCCTCGAGGACGTGTTCCTCGGTGAGGAGGACGCTGGTGGCTGAGGGCGTGGTCTTCGACCTCGGCTATCGCCCCCACGAGGGCGAGCGCCTCGGACGCGCCGGGGCAAGGCGAGCCCTCTATCGCGACGGCTTGCGCCGCGTCCTCGGCCTGCGCCGGAAGACCCGGCGCAAGGTCTTCCCGTTCCTGCTGACGGGGATCGCCATCCTCCCCGCACTGTTCTTCGTGGGCTTGAGCGTGATCGCCGGCGAGTTCGACCAGGCCGCCACTCTCTTCGACCATCCCCAGTACTTCGACCTCACCGGATCGATGGCACTCATCTTCATCGCCCTGGCGGCCGGTGAGCTGCTCATTCCGGACCGGGTCAACGGCACCTATCAGGTCTATGCCTCCCGGCCGCTCACAACCGTCGACTACCTGGTGGGGCGCGGTGCCGCGTTGGCGACAGTGGTCATCGGCTTCCTCTGGCTCCCCCATCTGGTGCTCTTCTTCGGGAGGGCCTGGGTCTCCTCGCAGGGCTTCGGCTCGTACGTGTCCTCCGAGTTCGAAGTCCTGTTCACCACCCTGCTCGGCTCGTTCGCCTACTTCCTCGGCTATGCCCCGCTCGCCTTTGCCGTCGCCAGCGTCTCGCGGCGCGCCTCGCTGGCCGCCGGGGTGTTTCTGGGAGTGGTGACGATCTCGGGACCGGTGTCCGCCCAGCTGGTGGACTCGGGCTTCTCCTCGATGGGGCTCTTCGCCCTGCAGCAACACCCCGGATACGTCAAGGACTGGATCCTGGGCAGCTCCACCCACCACTGGATTCCGGAGCGGGCCGGGTACGAACCGGTGTTCTCGGTGATCGTGATCGTCACCCTCGCCATCGCCTGCTGGCTCGTCGTGCTGTTCCGGCAGCGGAGGATCACATGACGGCCGGACCCGCCTTCGTCGCGGGGGCCACGATCGAGATCGAGGACGTTTCGAAGTGGTTCGGACAGAAGGTGGCGGTGTCCGATCTCTCCTGCTCGTTCGGGCCCGGGCTCACCGGCTTGCTCGGACCCAACGGCGCCGGCAAGACGACCCTGTTGAGAATGATGTGCGGCCTGCTGCGCCCCTCCGACGGTTCGCTGCAGGTGCTGGGGGTCGATCCGCGCCGCGACCCGAATGTGTACCGCCGCCTCGCCCTGGTCCCGGAAGAGGATGCGGTCTACGGGATCCTCACCGCCCGGGAGTACCTCGAATTCGCGGCAGACCTCACCGGCGTGCCGCGAGAGCGCGTCGACGAGGCGATCGCCCAGGTCGATCTGGCCGCGGCGGCGGACCGCCCCATCTCCGGCTACAGCAAGGGGATGCGCCAGCGCGCCAAGGTGGCGGCGGCGCTCGTCACCCGTCCCGACGTCCTCATCCTCGACGAGCCCCTCAACGGCACCGACCCGATCCAGCGCGCCCACCTCATAGCCCTGTTCCGCCGCCTCGCCTCCGAGGGCAAGACCGTGATCGTGTCGTCGCACGTGCTCAGCGAGGTGGAGCGCATGGCAGACCGGGTGCTGGCCATGGTCGACGGGCGGCTCGCCGCGGCAGGAGACGTCGCTGCCATCCGCCGTGCGATGGCCGACATCCCCTATCTGGTGCGCGTCGAGGTCGCCGAACCGCGTCGCATCGCCTCGGCGCTGCTCGCCGAGGAGGTGGTGGGCTCGGTGCGGCTCACCGGCGCCCAACTCCACGTGGAGACGACCGATCTCGCCGCGCTCGGCGCCATTCTCCCCCGCCTCGCCGCCTCGGCTGGGGCTCGGCTCTCCGGGTTCGAGCCCGAGGATGAGTCGCTCGAGAGCGTGTTCCGCTACCTGGTACGCCGCCGATGAGAGGGTTCTTCGCCATCACTCGCGTCACCCTGCGCCAGTTGCTCGGGGGCAAGCGCCTGATCCTGTTCGGGCTCCTGGCGCTCCTGCCTCCGGTGGTGATGTGGTTCTCCTCGGCGAACCTGGCGGAGAGCAGCGTCAGTGATGCGTTCAACGAGGCTCCCATCGCCATCGTGTTCCTCATCGTGCTGCCCGTCGTGGCCCTGGTCCTCGGCGCAGGCTCTCTGGGCGACGAACGGCGTGATGCCACTCTGTCGTTCCTGCTGCTGCGGCCCCTGCCGCGCAGCCTCGTGGCCGGGGCCAAGCTCTGGTCCGCCTGGCTCGCCACGACGGGGATCGTCGGCACCTCTGCCGGGCTCGCCGCGGCCGTCGTGGGGGTCCGCGCCGGCGACTGGGCCTACCTCGTCCCGGTTCTCGTCGGCGTGGCGGTGGCCGCCCTCGCCTATTGCTCCGTGTTCATGCTGCTCGGTTACTTCTCGTCCCGGGCGGTCCTCATCGGTCTCGTGTACGTGTTCATCTGGGAGAACGGCATCAGCGCCGCATCGGCGGCGCTGGCCAATGTGTCCCTGTGGCGCATCGGGGTGAGCGCCTATGTCGGGCTCGCCCCGGGCCCGATCAGCGGCATCGACGACGTGCTCGGTTCGGTCGCTCCCGGCGCCGGTGGTGCGATCGCCAAGGCCCTCGTGATCGCAGCGCTCGTCATCGCCGCGACCGGGTCCCTGCTGCGCCGGCGCGATCTCACCTGATCGGGCCCGCTCCCGGGCACGGCCCTCCTTTTGACCGGTAGCATCACCACAAGCGAGAGGAGAACTATGGATCTGGACTTCCTCAAGGAGATCGGCGAGGCCATCAAGGGGACCGACATCGATTCGGTGGAGGACTTCGAGAAGGCCCTGGTCGACAAGGTCAAGCGCCTGCGACTCTCGGTGTCAGACCTCGACATCCAGTACGACAAGGGGGTCGCCACCGTCATGGGTGTGGCCTCGGATCAGGCCACCAAGGAGAAGGTGCTCCTCGCCGTCGGCAACACCAAGGGTGTATCCAAAGTCAAGGACAGCCTCGTCGTCGGCCTCACCGCCTCACAGAAGGCCGAACTGCGCCGCTCCACCACCACCCGGATGGGGTCGAAGCTGGCCGCGGCGAAGGCGGCCGCAGACAAGGCGGCGGAGAAGGCCCGCAAGGAGGCCAAGGCCAAGTTCGATCTCGAGAGCCGCCGCGCCGCCTTCAAGAAGGAACTCGACGCCCGCCGCCAGAAGGGTGCCTCGATCGGGGTCACCTACACCGTGAAGAAGGGCGACAGCCTGCGCAAGATCGCCAAGAAGCTCTACGGCAACGAGAGCAAGTGGAAGGCGATCTTCGAGGCCAATCAGCCGATGATCAAGAATGCCGATCTGATCTACCCCGGCCAGGTGCTGCGGATTCCGAAGGCGTAGAGACCGGGTGCCGGGTGCCGGGT
>DNGH01000260.1 GCA_003486285.1 Actinomycetota bacterium | reverse complement strand
CCGGTCTTCTCGGGGGCCAGGTAATAGGCGGAGCGGTAGAAGATCGGGTCGATCTCCTCGGAGCGGACGAACTGGACCACGTCCACCATGCCGGAGCCCTTGGCCTTGAGGGCGTTCTCCAGTTCCTCGTCGGTGAAGACGACGTAACGATCCTTCTCGAACTCGTAACCCTTGACGATGTCCTCGAATGGGACCTCGACCCCGTCGCTCTCCGCCACCCGCTTGTACTTGATGCGGGCGTGGTCGCCGGACCGCAGCTGGCGGAACTTGGGGCGCAGGTCGTCGGTGGCGGTGTACAGCGCCACCGGGATGGTGACCAGGCCGAATGAGATGGCGCCCTTCCAGATGGGACGAGCCACGGAAGCCCCCTGAGTTCGCGAGAGCCGATGTTACGACGCCGCGTGATTCAGACGAGCCGCGCCAAGCGGGTACCGGGTTCCGGGTACCGGGTACCGGGCTCTGGCACCTGGCACCTGGCACCCGGCACCTTCTCCCCTGATACCGTCCACCTCCGTGCCCGAAACGCCGCCTGTGGACGCCACTCCCGCGCTCGATCGGCGCAGCGTCGTCATCTACGTGTCTGCGGTGGTGCTGTTGGTGGTCTTCGAGTACTTCGCCCTTCCCGGTCGCTTCCTGCGCACCGCCTGGCCGGATCGCATCGTCGAGTGGTGGGGTGAAGACGCCGCCCAGTACAAGGTGCTGCTCGGCTACCAGTACTGGGGGGTCGCCAGCCTGGTGCTGCGGGTGCTGGTTCCGGCGGTGCTCATCGTCTTCGTGCTGCGGGAACGACCGGCCGCATTCGGGTTCCGCCTGCGCGGGCAGTGGTCGCAGGTGCGCCCGTATCTGATCGCCCTGGCGGTGATGATCCCGGTGGTCTACATCATCTCGGCGCTCGGCTCCTTCCAGGCGAAGTACCCGCTCTATGACTTCGCCGTGCTCGGGGGATGGCACTTCTGGGGGTTCCACCTCTTCTACGGGCTGCAGTTCCTCGGCCTCGAGGCCTTCTTCCGCGGCTACCTGCTCTTCGGGTTGTATCCCCGCCTCGGCAACCACGCCATCGCGGTGATGATGATCCCGTACGTCATGATCCACTTCGGCAAGCCGCTGCCGGAGACGCTGTCTGCGATCGTGGCCGGGTTCGTGCTCGGCTATCTCGCCCTGAAGTCGAAGTCGTTCCTGTGGGGGTGGATGCTGCACTGGAGCGTGGCGCTCACCATGGACGTGATGGTGATCGGCCGCGAATTCGGCTTCGGCAACATCTGGGGGATCTTGTTCTGATCCCTCAGCCGCGAACCTGAACCGTTCCCGCGGCGATGTCGTCGGCGAGTTCTTCGAGTTCCGCCACGAGCTGCGCGGGCACCTCGCTCGCGAAGTCGTGGAAGGGCGCCAGCCCGACGCCATCGTTCTCGAGCGTCCCCAGGAACTGATTGCCCACCGCGTCGATGACGACGAGGTTCTGGATCGTCTTGAAGACCGCCACGTCGACCCGCTTCAGGATCGAGGTGAGCATCACCGGCGCGCAGTCGGGTGCGGAGAAGTACCAGTCCCAGTCCTTGCCGATCATCATCGCCGTGGCTCCGGCGGCGTTGGCCTCCTCGATGGCGCGGCAGGCGCCCTCGCCGACCCGATCGGCCACCGGGAGGATCACATCCGCTCCGGCCTCGAGGAGCTGTTGGGCGAGCTCGTATCCCTTCTCCATCGAGATGAAGTCGGCGGTGAAGAGGCCGTCCTCGCCATCCCAACCTTCGACTCGGGTGCTGATGCCGTGGGTGACGTCGTAGTGCAGGGCGCCGCGGCGGAAGCCTTCCATGAACTGCGTCACGGGTGGGATGTCGAGGCCGCCGAAGGTCCCGATGACGTGACTGGTTGACATGCCCGCCGCCAGGTAGCCGGCGAGGAACGCCGCCTCGTCGATCTGGAAGGTGAGGCCGCGCACGTTGGTGGGAGCGGGATCGCCCCAGGGATCGAACGGCCCGACCGGGTAGTCGATGATGGCGAAGTCGATGTCGGGACTGGCGTGGGCCGCCCGCGCCGTCTCCGGGGCGAGGAGGACGCCGGTGGTGACGATCAGGTCGCATTGCCGGTCGAGGAACGCGTCGACGTTGCGGCGGTAGTTGCTCTCGTCGTTGGAGCGAAGGAACTCGATGGCGACACCGAGTTCCGTATGGGCGCGCTCCATCCCGGCCCAGGCCGTCTGGTTGATGGCGGCATCGTCGACACCCCCGAAGTCCGAGACCTGGCACGCCAGCAATCCGGACCCGGGCAGGGGGATGAGCGTGGTCGGGGGAGCCGCGGTCGTCGTCGCGCCGGCCTCCGTGGTGGTGGTCGCGGCGCTGGTGGTTCCGGGGCTGGTGGTACTGGTGCCGAGGTCGGCGAGAGATCCGCCGCAGGCTCCGATCAGCAGCAGTCCCGCGGCGAGGCAGGCTGTCGTCGAGATGGCAGAGCGGCTCAAGTCGGCTCCCGGCTGGTGTGCGGGGACACTTTACGAGTGGCCCCGACGGCCGGGTTTCGCGACGGTGGCAGGGTCCAGGGCCATCCGTCCGTGGCCCCCGAGCCCGACGGCAGGTAGCGTCGCGGTCATGACCTCCGCATTCCGCGTCGACCTTGCCGCCCGGGCGGTCGCTCTGGCCGACCAGGGGCTTTTCAAGACGGAACGGGTGATCGCCTCACCCCAGTCGGCCCGGATCCGCCTGGCCGACGGCACCGAGGTGGTGAACCTGTGCGCCAACAACTACCTGGGCCTGGCGGACCACCCCGCCCTGGTGGAGGCAGCGCATCGTGCGCTGGACCGGTACGGGTATGGGATGGCCTCGGTGCGGTTCATCTGCGGCACCCAGACCGTGCACCGGGAGTTGGAGGAGCGCATCGCGGCGTTCCTGGGCATGGAGGATGCGATCCTCTACTCGTCCTGCTTCGACGCCAACACCGGGCTGTTCGAGACGATCCTCGACGAATCGGACGCCGTCATCTCGGATGCCCTCAACCATGCGTCGCTGATCGACGGCATCAGGCTCTGCAAGGCGGCGCGCCATCGTTACGCCAATGGCGACATGGGCGAGCTCGCCGCCCGTCTCGAGGAGGCGAAGTCGGCGCGTTACCGGCTGATCGCCACCGACGGCGTGTTCTCGATGGACGGGATCCTGGCGGCGCTGCCTGCCATCGCCGATCTCGCCGCATCCCACGACGCCATGGTGCTCGTCGACGACTCCCATGCCGTCGGATTCGTCGGACCCCGCGGCCGGGGCACCCCCGAGGCCACCGGAGCGGCCGGCCGCATCGACCTGCTCACGGGCACGTTCGGCAAGGCACTCGGCGGAGCCTCCGGCGGATACACCGCGGGGCCGAAGGAGGTGATCGCCTGGCTGCGCCAGCGCTCCCGTCCCTATCTGTTCTCCAACTCCCTGGCTCCGGTCATCGCCGCCACCACGCTGCGAGCCCTCGACCTCATCGAGGAGTCCGACGAGTTGCGCACCCGCCTGGCCGACAACGCCCGTTTGTTCCGCCAGGGGATGAGTGCCGCCGGCTTCACTCTCGCCGGGGCGGGTCACCCGATCATCCCGGTCATGCTCGGCGATGCCCGTCTCGCCAGCGCCATGGCGGCGCGGCTCCTCGAAGCGGGCCTGTACGTCGTCGGATTCTCGTTCCCGGTGGTGCCGCAGGGCCAGGCCCGCATCCGCGCCCAGATGTCGGCGGCGCACCGACCAGAAGACATCGAGTTCGCGGTGGCGGCCTTCACCCGGGTCGGCAAGGAGTTGGGGGTGATCGCATGAGGGCGCTGGTCAAGGCGAAGGCCGAACCCGGGTTGTGGATGGAGGAGGTCGAGGTCCCCCGCCCGAGTGACCGCGACGTGCTGATCCGGGTGCGCAAGACCTCGGTGTGCGGCACCGACCTCCACATCCTCAAGTGGGACCAATGGGCTCAGGACACCATCAAGGTCCCGATGGTCGTCGGGCACGAGTTCATGGGGGAGATCGTCCGTCTCGGCGCCGAGGCGCGCGGCCTCGAGGTGGGCCAGCGGGTCTCGGGGGAGGGCCACATCACCTGCGGGCACTGCCGCAATTGCCGAGCCGGGAGGCGTCACTTCTGCCACAACCACCTCGGCCTGGGGGTCACCCGGCCGGGAGCCTTTGCCGAGTATGTGACCCTGCCGGCAGAGAACGTCTTCCCGGTCCCCGATCACATCAGCGACGACGTGGCGTCGGTCCTCGATCCGCTGGGCAACGCCGCCCACACCGCACTCGAATTCGAGTTGGTGGGGGAGGACGTCCTCATCACCGGAGCCGGTCCCATCGGGATGATGGCGACGGCGATCGCACGCCACATCGGGGCCCGTTTCGTCGTCGTGACGGACGTGAATGAGTACCGGCTGCGGCTCGCTGCCGCCATGGGGGCCGATCGCATCGTCGACGCCCGTACCGGGCATCCCCGCGACGTCATGCCGGACCTGGGAATGACGGAGGGCTTCGACGTCGGCCTGGAGATGTCGGGGCACGCCGACGCCTTCAATCAGATGCTCGCCGCGATGAACCACGGTGGGAAGATCGCCATCCTCGGCATCCCCCCGGCCGAGGTGACCCTCGACCTCAACGCGGTGATCTTCAAGGGCCTGACCCTGCGGGGCATCTACGGGCGCCGCATCTTCGAGACCTGGTACAAGGTGGCGGCGATGCTCCAGAGCGGCCTCGACGTGTCGGCCGTCGTCACGCACCACTTCCCCGTCGACCGCTTCCAGGAGGCCTTCGACACCGTCGCCGGAGGCGAATGCGGGAAGGT
>DNGH01000160.1:483-17005 GCA_003486285.1 Actinomycetota bacterium | reverse complement strand
GGTATCAGGTCCGGAGCGGAGTGAGTTCGAGCGGGCGGACGGGTCAACCGTCCGCTCGCTCGCGTCGAGGCACCTGCAACTGACACCTACGCCCCGCCACCTGCCACTCGCTGCCTGACACCTGTGACCTGACACCTGATACCTGTGACCTGGCACCCGGTACCTGACACCCGGCACCGGGCACCCGTCTAGCGTCTCGCGGCATGACCCCTCCGTCGCGCCGTGGGCTCTATCACCGGATGGGAGTGGCTGCGGCGATCGTCGCCGGTGGCGTGCTCGTCTCGCGGCTGCTCGGCTTGGTGCGTCAGGTGGTGTTCGCCTGGATGCTCGGTGCGGGCTCCACCGGCGACGAATACTTCGTCGCCTTCCTCATCCCCGACCTGCTCAACTACCTGCTGGCCGGCGCCTACATGGCGATCACCCTGATTCCGTTGCTGACGCGGCGGTTCGCCGCCGGCGACGAGGCCGACGCCCGGCAGGCGTTCTGGGCGATCGCCCGCCCGCTGACGATCGGCATCGTCCTCCTGGTGATCGTGGCCATGCCGCTGGTCGAGCCGCTGCTGCGCATCGTCGAGCCGGGCTTCACCGAGGCCCAGGTGGCCGAGGCGGGACGTTTGACGCGGATCGTGCTTCCCGCCCAGATCTTCTTCGTCCTCGGCCAGTTGCTCACCGCCTGGCAGTTCGCCCGGGAGAAGTTCCTCATCCCCACCCTGGGGCCCATCGTCTACAACCTGGCGATCATCGCCGGCGGTCTGCTCGGTGGCTTCGGCCGGGACGATCCGTCGGCGACCGGGTTCGCCTGGGGTGCCCTCGCCGGCGCCGTCCTCGGGATCTTCGCCCTGCAGGCCTGGGGGGCCTGGCGGGAGGGGCTACGCCTGCCCGGGGAGCGGATTCGCCGGCATCCCGCGGTGCGGCGCTACTTCGCCCTCGCCGTGCCGCTCATGTTGGGGCAGTCGCTGGTCGTGTTCGACGAGCAGCTGGGACGGACCTTTGGCTCGCTCCACGCCGACGGCGGGGTCTCCTGGCTCACCTTTGGACGCCAGACGATGCTGGTGCCCGTGGGGGTGATCGCCCAGGCCGCCGGGGTCGCCACCTATCCCTTCCTGGCGCGGCTTGCCGCCGAGGGGAAGTACTCGGAACTCTCGCGGGCAGTGGGCCAGGCGCTGCGGTACGTGTTGGCGCTGAGCCTCGCCGCCGCCGCCGCGCTGATGGCGCTGTCGCAACCCTTGGTTCGGCTGCTCTACGAGCGGGGGTCGTTCGACGCCGCCGACACCGTGGCCACCGCCGGTGCGGTGGTGTTCTTCGCCATCGGGGTCCCGATGTGGGGGATCCAACAGATCCTGGCGCGGGGCTTCTATGCCCGGGAGGAGATGTGGGCCCCGGTGGTGGTTGGGACTCTGGCCACCGTGGCTGCCGTGCCGATCTACTGGCTGCTCGACGAGGCCATGGGTGTGGACGGCCTCGCCCTGGCGTCGAGTCTGGCCATCACGCTGTACACCGCAGCCCTGGCGGTCCTCTGGTACCGCCGCACCGGCACCGCCGAGGCGCGTCCCGTCGCGGCCACGGGCCTCCGCGTCCTTCCCGTCGCCGCCGTGGGGTGCGTGGCGGCGTTCGGGCTCAGCAATTGGCTCGCCGGGCGCCTCGCTGCGGGATGGCTGGCCGATGCCGTGGTCGTCGCACTGGCCGGAGCCGTCGCAGTGGTCATCGCCCTGGGACCCCCCTGGGTGCGGCGCGACCTGAAACGGCGTTGACAGCAGGACGCGAGAAGGAGCGGCTCCAGAGTGCCGCTCCCTCCCGGGGTCGCCCCTTCGAGTCGCCGTACGGCTGAGCGTTCGGCACCCAGATCCTACGCGAAGGGGACCGTTCTTGCTGTCGGCTGTGAGCTGTCAGCTGTCGGCTTGAGACACGGTCACGCCTTCGTCTTCTGGAACACGTCGGCGATCTCGGCGATCAGGGCCAGCAACTCGTCACCGACGGCCGGATCCATGGACTTCTTGGCATCGCCCGCCTTCTTGGCTGCCCGCCAGAACAGGTCGTGCAGGTGAGGGAACTTCTCCACGTGCGGGGGCTTGAAGTAGTCGGTCCACAGCACCCAGAGGTGGTGCTTGACCATCTCGGCGCGCTGTTCCTTGATGATCACACAGCGCTGCCGGAACACCTCGTCGGTGGAGTCCTGGTACTTCTGCATGATCGCCTTCACCGACTCCGCTTCGATCCGCGCCTGGGCCGGGTCGTAGACGCCGCACATCAGGTCGCAATGCGCATGGACGATCTGCTTCGGTCGAAACACGTGGCTCATCTCCTCGTCTCTGGAGCCTCACCCTACACTCGCTCGCCTCGCCAGCGGAGAGCCGAAACGCAGTCCAAGTCGAGTGCCATCCTCACGGTGTGCGGCGCCGCACTGCGGTTCCGCCTCACCCGCTACGAGGTCGCCGAAGAGAGCATGATCCCGGTGCTGCAACCCGGCGACTGGGTGCTGGGCGTACGCGACCCCGGGTCGGTCGACGTCGGCGACGTCGTCGTCGTCGATCACCCGGGGCGTCCCGGGTTCCGCCTCGTCAAGCGCGTGGTGGAACGCGACTCGGACGGCGTCGTCCTCGCCGGCGACAACCCGGGGCGGAGTGTGGACAGCCGTCACTTCGGTTCCGTGCCTGCGGGGGCCGTCCTCGCCCGCCTCGTCCTGGTCTACCACCCCCGCCCGCTGCGGCCCCTGTGATCGGTCACCACCGCCCGGATCAAGCAGGCCGGGGCCCCGCTAGCCTGCCCGCGATGCGGCGGATTCTCCTCGTCCTCGGCGTGTGCATGGTGGTGGCGTCCTGCTCTGGCGGCGCCGCTCCAACCACGACCACATCCACCACGACCAGCACCACGATCAGCACCACAAGCACCACCACGACGACATCCACCACGACAACGACCACGACGACCCTGCCGAGCGGGCCGGTGGTGACGACCCTCCCCGAGGGCTTCCGGTCCCCGATCAACGGCCTTCACCCTGCACTGGAAACCCTGCTCGACCGCAGGGGCATCGCCGTCAAAGTCGACAACCATCCCGAGGCTCGCCCCCAATCGGGCATCCAGGACGCCGACGGGATGATCGAGATCCTGGTGGAGGCTGGATTCACCCGGTTCATCGCAGTGTTCCACGACAACGACACCGACTACATCGGGCCGATCCGCTCGATCCGTCCCACCGAATCCACCCTGATCCCATGGCTCGACGTGCCTCTGGCCTACTCCGGGGGCCAGCCCTGGGTCCGGGACCTGTTCGCCGCGAGGTCGATCCGGCTGATCGGTGAGAGCGCCATGTTCCGCATCTCCAGCCGCGTGGCGCCGCAGAACCTGTACGGCGACACCAGCACTTTCCGCACGGTGTCCGATCAGCGCGGCTACGACGACGACCCGCCGCGGTGGCTCTACGACATCGGGATCTGGGAGTTCCCCGACGAGACCGCCACCGAGATCACCATCCGGTGGTCGACCGCCACCGTGGTGCGCTGGGTGTACGAGGACGGGAAGTACCTGCGCTTCAATGGCACCACGCCGCATCTCTGGCGGGCCGAGGACGGGAGCGAGGGCCAGATCAGCGCCGATGTGCTGGTGACCCTCACCGGGCGGGCCTACACCGCGACGCCGCCGTCGGGAGTGCAAGGAACCCCGGTGCCGGCGACCGATACCGTTGGTTCGGGCCGGGCGCGAGTGTTCGCCTACGGAGTGGTATGGGTCGGCACATGGGAGCGGGACAGCAGCAATGAGCCGTTCCGGCTGATCTCCGACGATGGGTCCGTGGCGGTAGTGCCCCCCGGCGTCCCCTGGGTGTCGATCCTTCCCGACATCGCAACGCTCACCTTCGAGTGACGGCGCTCGAGACAGCCCGACGCACCCGTGCCGCCGAATCCTGCCGGCCGGCCATCGCCGCGGTACTCGACCGAATCTCCTCGGACTCGCTCAACGCCTTCACCTCCCATGACGATGGGGCACTAGCGCGTGCAGAAGTCATCGATTCCGCGGTGGCACGCCACGAAGACCCCGGACCCCTTGCCGGGGTCCCGGTGGCTCTCAAGGACGTCATCGACCACGCCGGTCGGGTCACCACCGCCGGGTCCTCGTTCTACCGTCACCACGCCGAGCGATCCGCTCCCGCGGTGGAACGCCTCGAAGCAGCCGGGGCGGTGATCGTCGGCCGCACCGGGCTGCACGAATTCGCCCTGGGGTTCTCCTCCGAGAACGACTGGTTCGGCCCGGTGCGCAACCCCTGGGATCCCCGCACCTCACCCGGAGGCTCATCGGGTGGTGCGGCCGCCGCGGTCGCCGCCGGCCTGGTCCCCATCGCCCTGGGCACCGACACCGGCGGGTCGATCCGGGTGCCGGCGGCACTGTGCGGGTGCGTCGGGCTCAAGGTGACCCACGGCAGGGTGCCACTGACCGGCGTCTTCCCGCTGGCGCCATCGCGCGACACCGTGGGCCCACTGGCGACCACCGTTGCGGACGCCGCCGCGGCCTACGCCGTCATCGCCGGCGACGACCCCGCCGACCCGTGGTCCCATCCCGCGGCGGTGGTGGCACCGCGAGGGGCGGCCGACCTGGCCACCATGCGGATCGGGATCCCCCATCCCTGGGTGGACCGCCCCCTGGCGGCTGAGGTCCGGAACGGACTCGAGGGGTTCCAGGAGGCACTCGCCGCGGCCGGCGCCACCGTGGTTCCCGTGGACGCACCACATCTCGACCCGGCCACGATGCCCCGCGCCGTGTACGCCGAGGTGGCGGTGGTGCATCGGGACTGGATCACCGCCCACCCGGAGCGCTACGGCCCGGCGATTCGGGACCGCATCCTCAGGAACCTGGATCACACCGCAGACGCCGTTGCCGCCGCGGGAGAATGGCGCCATCGCCTGGCCCGCAGCTTCGACCGGGTCTTCGGGGCGGTGGACCTGCTGGTCACCCCGACCACGCCCACGATGCGCAAGGACATCGGCGTCGATACGGTCGTGGCCGGGGGTGAGCCCGAACCACATCGCTCCGCACTGTCGTGGTTCACCAACCTCGTCAACCAGGCCGGCGTGCCTGCTCTCGCCCTGCCGTTGTGCGGTTTGGCGATGGCGGGACCGCCCGTGTCGATCCAGCTGATCGGCCCGGCCTGGAGCGAGCACCTCCTGTTGGAGGCCGGCCTGTCCCTCGAGGCGATGGGTCTGGTGGGCTTCGAGCCGCCACCCCGATGATTCGCCCGCAGGGGACCGTACAATGACCGGTGTTCATCCGTTCGAGATGGGGCCACAACCCCGGCCGCGGCGAGCCGGCAACTATTTGTTCGCCCGCAAGGAGTGATGGAGCGTGTCGGAAGCGCCCACGATCGACAACCAGGAAGCGGAACAGGTCCACGCCGTTGCCATCCGTTTCGCCGGCGACTCCGGCGACGGGATGCAGCTCGCCGGGGCCCGCTTCACCGACGCCTCCGCGATCTTTGGCAACGATCTGAGCACCCTTGCCAACTTCCCCGCGGAGATCCGCGCCCCTGCCGGAACCCTTCCCGGGGTGTCCTCGTTCCAGGTGCACATTGCCGACCGCGACATCCTCACGCCGGGCGATCAGCCCGACGTGCTGGTGGCGATGAACCCGGCGGCGCTCAAGGCCAATATCGCCGACCTCGCCCCCGCCGGGATCATCATCGTGAACACCGACGCCTTCGACGAGCGCAACCTCACCCGGGCCGGATACGCCACGAGCCCCATCGAGGACGGATCGCTCGATGCCTACCGCGTGCTCAAGGTCCCCATGGAGGATCTGACCAAGCGGGCGCTCGAGGGTTCCGGGGTCAAGGGACGCGATGCGTTGCGCTCGAAGAACTTCTTCGCCGTCGGGTTGATGACCTGGATGTTCCAGCGCCCGCTGGAGCCGACCCTCGAGTGGATCGCGTCCAAGTTCGCCAAGGAGCCGGACATCAAGGCGGCGAACGAACTGGCCTTCCGCGCCGGGTTCAACCTCGGCGAGACCACGGAGATGTTCCGGCACACCTACCGGGTGGAACCGGCCCGCCTCCCCGCCGGCACCTACACCAACGTCACCGGCAACCAGGCCCTGGCGTGGGGGATCATGGCCGCAGGCCAGGCGGCCCGCCTCCCGGTGTTCTACGCGTCGTACCCGATCACCCCGGCGTCGGACATCCTTCACGAGTTGGCCCGCCACCGGAACTTCGGGGTGCGCACCTTCCAGGCGGAGGACGAGATCGCCGCTGCGGGTGCGGCCCTCGGAGCCTCCTTCGCCGGGCACCTCGGGGTGACCGGGACCAGCGGTCCCGGCCTCGCCCTGAAGAGCGAGACGATCAGCCTGGCGCTCATGACCGAGTTGCCGCTGCTGATCATCGACGTCCAACGCGGCGGACCCTCCACGGGGCTCCCCACCAAGACCGAACAGGCCGACCTGCTCATGGCGATGTATGGCCGCCACGGCGAGTCGCCGCTGCCGATCGTGGCGATCTCGACTCCGGCGGACGCCTTCGAAGCCGTCATCGAGGCCGCCCGGATCGCCATCAAGTACATGACCCCGGTGATCCTGCTCTCCGACGGCTACATCGGCACGAGCACGGAGCCGTGGCGGCTGCCCGATCTGGCCGCCCTTCCCGACATCTCGGTCCCCTTCGCCATCGCCCCCAACGGTCCCGAGGCCACCTTCCTCCCCTATCTGCGCGACGCCAAGACGCAGGCTCGCCCCTGGGCGGTGCCGGGGACACCGGGCCTCGAGCACCGGCTCGGCGGCCTGGAGAAGGATGGCACCGGCAACGTCTCGTATGCCCCGGACAACCACGAGCGGATGACCCTGCTGCGCGAGGGCAAGGTCAAGGGCATCGCCGCCGACATCCCGGATGTGTTGGTGGACGCCGACGAGGGAGCCGAAGTCCTCGTGCTCGGGTGGGGCTCTTCCTACGGAGCGATCCTGGCCGGGGTGCGCCGGGTCCGCGCTGCGGGCAAGAAGGTGGCCAGGATCCACCTGCGCCACCTCAACCCCTTCCCGGCGAACCTCGGTGCGGTGCTGGCCGGGTACCGCAGGATCCTCGTTCCAGAACTGAACCGTGGCCAACTGGTGCGCATGGTCCGCTCGGAATTCCTGGTCGATGCCATCAGTTATCCCAAGGTGCAAGGACAGCCGTTCAAGGCGGCGGAGATCGAGGCCAAGTTGCTGGAGATCATCTGATGACCACTGAAGCCCGATACACCCGCGCCGACTTCCAGACCGACCAGGAGGTGCGGTGGTGCCCCGGATGCGGGGACTACACGATCCTGGCGTCGGTGCAGAACTTCATGGCCGACTTGGGGGTCGACAGGGAGAAGATCGTCTTCGTCTCCGGCATCGGCTGTGCCGCACGGTTCCCGTATTACATGAACACGTACGGCCTCCATGCCATCCACGGCAGGGCCCCGGCCATCGCCTCGGGACTGGCCGTGGCGCGCCCCGAGCTGTCGGTCTGGGTGGTGAGCGGTGACGGCGACTCGATGTCTATCGGCGGCAACCACCTGATCCACGCACTCCGGCGCAACATCAACCTCAAGATCCTGGTGTTCAACAACCAGATCTACGGGCTGACGAAGGGCCAGTACTCGCCGACGTCCGAGATGGGCAAGCGCACCAAGTCGAGCCCGGCCGGATCGATCGACTTCCCCTTCAACCCGGTCAGCCTTGCCCTCGGCGCCGAGGCCACGTTCGTGGCCCGCACCATCGACATGGACCGCACCCACACGACCGAGATCCTCAAGCAGGCCTATCAGCACCGCGGCTCCGCCTTCGTCGAGATCTATCAGAACTGCAACGTGTTCAACGACAAGGCCTTTGCAGCCCTCACCGGCAAGGATGAGCGGGACCAGAACCGGATCAACCTGGTGCACGGCGAGAAGGTGCTATTCGGGCCGGATCGCGAACGCGGTGTGATCATCGACGGCGGCACCGCCCGGATCGTGGATGTGGCAGACGCCGGCATCGATGCGATCCACACCCACGACGCCACCGCCCCCAGTGCCGGGCCTGCGTACGCCTTGAGCCGCCTCAGCCACGGACCATTTGGTCCCACCCCGGTGGGAGTGTTCCGCGCGGTGGATCGACCGGTGTACGAGGAGACGCTGCAGCAGCAGATCCACGACGCCCAGGCGAAGCGGGGCCCCGGTGATCTGGCGGAACTGATCGCCTCCGCAGGCACCTGGACCGTGCCTGACCACGACGAGCGGGAACTGCCGGCGCATAGTTAGTCACCAGTCTCCCGTCGCCAGTCCCCAGCATCGTCCCCAGTCCTCAGTCTCCAGTCTCCAGCCCGATGTCCGGTGCCGATGTCGCGCAGGGTCAGCCAACTGGTGACTGGCGACCGGTGACTGGGGACCCGACTGGTGACTGGCGACTGGTGACTGGTGACTTGCCTGTGCCAGACTCCCGGCCATGGCTCTCGTCCGCTACACCAAGTTCGACGGCTCACTGCACTGGCACTTCACCATGCGCTCCCTCGGCACCGACGAGTACGGAGTCTGGCTCGGTGCTCCCGACGGGACGCCGGTGCAGCGTGGTCTCGAGGACCCCATCATCTCGCCGGCCTTCGCACTGCTGATCCCCCAACACGACTGGTTCACCGCGGTGTGGAACTCCGGGGGGATCGGCACTCCGTTTCACTACGAGGTCTACGCCGACATCTGCAGCCCGGCGCGATGGGAGCCGCGCCGGGTGACGATGGTCGACCTCGACCTCGACGTCGCCCGCGCCCCGGGCGGACGCACCGTCATCCTCGACGAGGATGAGTTTGCGACCCACAGCGTGGATTTCGGCTATCCCCCGGACCTGATCGCGTCCGCCCGGATGAGCGCCGACCGCCTGCTGGGGATGGTGTCCCGGCGCGAGGAGCCGTTCGACCGCATCGGAGGGGGGTACCTGGAGAGAGCCAGGGCCCTCGGCGTCGGGTTGGGCTGAGCCACTCCATGTTCGGCGTCTCCATCGCCACCAGCGCCCTCGCTGCAGCCTTTGCGGTGGATCTGCTGCGGCGCTGGTTGAGGAATCATCAGCGCCGGCACCTGCTGTGGTGGGCAGCCGGGGTCGCCGCCTACGGGCTCGGCACCCTGGCGGCCGCGGTGATCGAGCGCTCCGGTTGGTCGCCGGGATGGTTTCGCATCTGGTACATCGCCGGGGCGATCCTCGGCGGAGCATTGCTCGCCCAGGGCACGGTCTATCTGCTGCACCGGGCCGAGACGGCGGACCGTCTGGCCCAGTCAGTGGGAGTCGTGGCAGTCGGAGCTGCCGGCGCGCTGCTGCTGGCGCCCATCGCCCCGCTCGATTCCGGCGACCTCGCCGGGAGGTCGATCGAGTGGGCCTGGGTGCGTGCCTTCACCCCCGTCCTCAACGTCTACGCCGTCGTCTACCTGGTGGGCGGCGCCATCTGGTCGGCGGTGAGGTTGCACCGCCGCGGCGAGGGCAGTGGTCGGCGGGTGGCGGGGAACTGGTTCATCGCGGTCGGCGGCCTCACCCCGGCCGCCGGAGGCCTCGCCAGCCGCCTCGGCGGTGCCGACGCCCTGCCCCCGACGCTACTCGCCGGTCTGATCCTGATCTGGATCGGTGCGGTGTTGGCGGCGCGAAATCCAGGTGTCAGGTCACAGGGGTCAGGTCACAGGTGAAGACAAGAGGCGGACTCGCTTGGTCTGCCTGATACCTGACACCTGATACCTGACACCTATTTCTGCCACCACACCGTCACCACTTCCCGCTCCACCGGGCCGAGCACCAGCCAGCCGTCGTCGGTCGCGCGGACATCGGGCTCGAGGAGTGCCGCGGCCTCCATGGAGCGCAGCGGCGGAACCAACAGGCGACGGCGGTAGAAGGCGAGCAGCTCCTGCATGTCGGCGAAGCGCAGACCGGTGGGGGTCACCCAGCGCTCCTGATGCGGGGTGACGTGGACGACCTCCTCGACGACGCCGAGAAAATCCTCCACCACGGGCCGGGACGGCAGCTCCAGGCTGTGCAGGTCGCGGAAGTAGCGCGACAGCGATGACCAGGGATGGCGGGGCGTCATCTCCACGACCACGCCACGCCGGGCCCGATCGTGCATCGTCTCGACGAACCCTCCGATGCCGGGGACGTCGTAGACCACCTGAGTCGAGAGGACGACGTCGTGGATGCCCGTGTTGCCTGCCACCAACGGCCATGCCCCCACCACCTGGGTGAGCATCACACCGCTGCGCAGCGCCTCGGCGGCGAGGGACTGCGCCATTCCGGCATCGCGCTCCACAGTCGTGACCCGATGCCCCTTGGCGGCGAGGGGAATTGCCAGACGCCCGGTGCCCGCCCCGACATCCAGGACGCTCCCACCCCGGCTCATCTCCTCGACGCGGCGGAAGGTGGGGGTGTCGGCGATGCGGGCGCTCTCGATCTGGCGCATCCGTTCCCAGAACTCGGGCTGCCAGCGATGCGGGTCCACCCCCACGGCGTCGATGAGCCGCTGCGGGATCGCCCACGACTCGAGAGCCGCGCGCCATGCCTCACGGGCCACCGTTTCCATGGCGGCATCGTACGGCCGGGAAACCCCGCCCGGTCCCGGAGCGTCCAACCGACATGCGATTGCGCTCCCTGCTCCCGGCCCTCGGGCTGCTGCTCGTCGCCTGCGGTGGCGCCACCCCGGTGGCGACCGATCGTGCCCTTACCACCGCCACGAGCCTGGCCCTGGCCCCTCCGATCGAAGTCGTGGTGGACGGGATGCTCTGGGAACTGCCCGGGGCAGCCTGTGGCGAAGTCCCCGGGGCCATCGCCGCAGAGGCCTCCACCGCAGCCGCCGAGGTCGAACGCCTCGTGGCCGAACGGGTCTCGGCTTGGCCGACGACCACCCCGGCGGACCCCGGGGAAGCCGCCACCTTCTTCGTCGCCGTCAACCGGGTCGGGCCCACTGCATTGGCGCTCGCTCTGCTCGCCGGCACCACTGCAGACATCCAGACCGCCTGGTCCCGATTCGAGGCCGACTACGCCGCTCCGGACGGCGAGCCCGTGGCTGTGATCGCGACCCGTCTCCCGGGCTGGCAGGCCACCGCAGCCGCCATTGCCGCGGCCGTGCCCGGCGCCTGCGGCTAGGCCACTCCTACAGCGCTCCCAGTGGATCTGCCACCGCAAGATCTCCCCACACCCGGATGAAGACCTCATGCCCGAGGAAGTCGACGATCTGATCGTCGGGAAGCGCCCGGATCCAGGACTCGGCGGCGAACTGGGTGTCGTGGCACAAGAGGGCCCGGCGCTTGCGGCCGAGATAGGCGACCACGTCGCGCCGCACCGACAAGAAGACCGAAGGGAACCCGGTGGGCGCCTCGTCCTCGATCTCAGCGGCGGCCTCGCCCCGCATCGCCCGCCGCACCCCGGTGGCCCGCTCCCGCGACCAGGTGGCCCACAGCAGCGAGCCGACCAGCCAGGGATCGCCAAAGGCGGCCCGCGGGAACCGCCCGGTATCGGCGGCGCCGAAGAAGGCCGCGGTGCCGACCCGGTGCACCTGGATGTGATCGGGATGTCCGTAGCCGCCGAAGGGGTCGTAGGCGGTGACGACCTCAGGGCGCACCTCCCGGATGATCCTGACCAGGCGGCCCGCCGCCTCCATCAGGTCGGCGTTCCAGAAGGAGGCACCGTGGTCGTTCTGCGCGGTCCCCATCATTCCCGAGTCGTGATAGCCGAGATAGCGGAGATCCTCGATCCCGAGGACCGCGAGTGCCGCCCGCTCCTCGGCTTCGCGGATCTCGCCGAGGCGATGCCGGACCTTCTCGGCGTCGGGGCGGTTGTGGATCTCCCCCGCCTCCCCGCGCGTCGCGGTGACGACCGTGATCGGCACGCCGCGATCGGCGAGCTCCGCCAGCGTGCCACCCATGGTGATGGACTCGTCGTCGGGATGGGCGTGGAAGGAGAGCAATCCGGGCACGGCGGGCAACTCTACCGAGGCCGCAGAGGTGGTGGTTACCCTCCTCGATCGTGAGACTCCACCGCGTCGCCACCCTCCTGCTGCTTGCGGCGTGCTCCTCGGGCACCGCGATCACGACGACCACGACCCCGCGATCCACCACGGTCGCGACGACCCCACCGGCAACGGTCACCACGACCACCGCCCCGGTCGTCACGGCTACCACCACGACGCTCCCGGAACCGCCACCCCGCGACCGGATCATCATCCACGGCGTCGGGGACATCACCCTGTGCAACTGCTTCCACGACGCCTTTCGCCGCGAGGGCTACGCCATCGCCTTCTCCGGCATGGACGGCTTGTTCCAACGCGACGCACTCACCGTCGCCAACCTGGAGTGTGCTGCCGCCGACGGCGGCAGCCTGCTCTCCGGGAAGACGGACTCGTTCCGCTGCGATGTCGTTGCACTGCCGGTGATGGCCGCGGCCGGGATCGATGTTGCCGTGATGGCCAACAACCACTCGGGCGACTACGGGTTCGAGGCGCTGCAGGTGGCCCGGTCCAATCTCGAGGCCGCCGGGCTGAACCCCATCGGGGCAGGAGCCGATCTGGAAGAGGCGACCCGGGCGGTGTTCTTCGAGCGGGGCGGCTGGTCGATCGCAGTCGTGGCGTTCTCCGGGGTCTCCGGGCTCACCTACACCACGTCCTATCCATCGGGGCCGGCCCTGGTCAACCCCTGGTTTGCGGAGCCGGACCATCCCGGCGTCTCGCCGGCTCGGTTCGAGGTGATGACCGAGGTGGTGGCGGCGCTCGACCTGATGGTCGACATCGTCATCGTGTCATTGCACCAGGGCGAATACAACGAGACCTGGACCCCGACGGCACTCGAGGTCCAGCGCGGCCACACCCTGGTCGACGCCGGAGCCGATGCCGTCATCGCACACCACCATCACCGGGTCCTTCCTATGGAGGTCTACAAGGACCGTCCCATTTTTTGGGGCATGGGCAACTTCGTGTGGGCCCGCAGCAGGGCCGACTGGAACGCGACTGCGGTCGCGGAGATCGTCGTGGCCGCGGATGGATCCATCAAAGGGCGCCTGATTCCTGCTCTCATCGAGTCGCACGGTCATCCCGTGCTGCGCGGCCGCCCCGATCCTGCGATGTGGAGCGAGCCGCCTCCGTTCGACTGAAAGTCGATTCGGGGTGTGCCGATGTCTCACAAATTGCCGTCCTCGCTACGGTGAGGCACCAGACAACCGACCGTGAGTCGAGACGCGCGGAGGGCCGAAGACCATGCGCAGGACGACACGCATCATCACCTTGACCGCCACCATCGCCACCGTGGCGGCATTGGCCGTTCCCGGCGCGTCCGCCAATCACGAGGCTCCCTTCGATGGACCCGACCACGACTACGGCGCGGTCGTGGACTACCCGATGGTCTTCCCGGTTGCGGGCCAGAACTACTACAGCCCAGGGTTCTGGGCAGCGCGCTCCGGCGGCATCCACCACGGCATCGACATCATGGCGGCCAAGATGACGCCGGTCGTCGCCATTGCCGACGGCGTGGTGACGTACTACAACGGCTCTGGCAACCAGAGCTGGGTCGACAAGTACGGCAAGTGCTGCACGCTGCGCATCACCCATGCCGGTGGCTGGGTCTCCAAGTACATCCACCTCAACAACGACACCCCGGGAACCGATGACGGTCAGGGCTGGGGCATCGCCCCCAACATCGGCATCGGCACCACCGTCCAGGCCGGACAGCTGATCGGCTGGGTCGGCGACAGCGGCAACGCCGAGGGCACCTCACCCCACCTCCATTTCGAGCTCATGGACAAGGACGGAGTCGTCGTGGACCCGTATCAGGCGCTGAAGGCCGCCCAGACCGGGGCTCCCGTCGCCTTGTGCCGTCCTCCGGACTCCGGCGCCATCGACACCCTGCTCGCCACCACCGCGCTGATCAAGCGTGACTCCCGCGGCACTGCGGTCTACGAGTTGCAGCGCTTCCTCACCGCGATCGGCTACGAGACCGGGCCAATCGATGGAGTCGTCGGCAACCTCACCCTGGGAGCGATACGAGCGTTCCAGGAGGGCCGCGGCCTCAACCCCGACGGCATCGTCGGATCGGTCACCCGCAGCCACATCGGCCAGGTCTACCGGATCCTGCCGGCCATGCCGGTCCTCGACGACGACAACCGGATCATTCGCCCCGGCTACCGCGGCGAGGACGTGAAGAACATCCAGAAGCTTCTGGCGGTCGCCGGGTACGACCCCGGCTCGGCCGATGGGGTGTACGGGCCGCTGACGCAGAGTGCGGTCTCCGAGTTCCAGCGGGACTACGGCGGCCTCACCGTGGACGGCAAGGTCGGCCCCAGCACCAGGGATGCCCTCGCCGCCTTCCTCGGCCTCGGCGACTTCGAAGCGTGCGGCTGACCCCGCAGCGGGCGGTGCGCCTGGCCGCGGCAGGACTCCTGGCAGCGGTCGTCGCCGCCTGCGGCGGGACTGGAGAGCCGGTCGCGGACTACGTGACCGCCACTGCGGCGATCACCGAGCAGATGACGCGCGACGCCTTCGCCGCCCTCCCCCCGGGTGCGGCTCCCACCTACGACCAGATCAGTGCGGTGGTGGCGGCACGCCGCGAGGCTCTCGATGCCATCGGCGCGCTGGCCCCTCCCGAGGAGATGGCACCCGAGCATCTCGCGCTGGTCACCGCCATGGGAGAGTTCGTGACGGCCACCGAGACGTTCGTCGCCTCGGCCGCGGACCTGGACACCGCGGCGTTCCTCACCGCCCTCGAGGCATCGACGGACCTCGATGTGCTCGCCGATGTCGTCTCCGGTGCCTGCACGACCTGGGAGAGCCGGGCGGCCGACCTCGGGCAGCCGGTCGAGTTGGGGTGCTGAGGAAGCGGTCAGCGGTCAGCGGTCAGCCAGAACAGACGACGTGTAACCGGTGACGGGCGACGGGCGACGGGCGACGGGTAACCGGTAACCGGTAACCGGTAACCGGCAAGGTAACTTCTCTCCGTGCCCGAGTCCACCTTCACCCACACCGCTCATGCGCCCGCCTCCCCGGATGCGATCTGGGAGGCCCTGCAGGCGGCGGAGACCTGGCTG
The DNA here is from genome assembly GCA_003486285.1 of Actinomycetota bacterium. GTDB lineage: Bacteria > Actinomycetota > Acidimicrobiia > Spongiisociales > UBA11373 > UBA11373. Next base: position 1,999 of record DNGH01000160.1, on the reverse strand, counting down.
GGGCTGGGCGTCATGGACTCGGTCTCCAATCCCGTGGTCGAACACGGCCGGCTGACGTCGTTCGACTGGACTGCGGTCGCCGCCGGCACCCGGCATCGCGGACACTCCCGCACCATCGAAGCGGTGCCGGGGACACTGATGGTCCTCGCCCTGGACTCGGCGGAGGTGGCGGGTGAGATCGCGGTGGCGCTGGCGGCGGCGCCGGCCGGAACCTCCCTCACGGTGACGCTGACCGCCCGCCCCCGCGGCTTCATCGCCGGGATGTTCTGGGGCAAGATCGCCGAGGCCCTGGGCAAAGGGCTCGGGACCCAGGCGGACCGGTTCGCCGCCGGGTTCTAGGATGCCGCCTGACCCTCCCGAGCCATCGGGATCGCGGTCGTGTCGCAGGCCACCGACCACTCCACCGACGCCTGCACCGCATCGGGGGCATCGTCGCGCCCGATCCGGCGGTAGCCCCGCTGCGCGAAGAATCGGGCTGCGGTGCCGGTGAGGAGGTACACGCCGGCGACACCGCTCTCGTCAGCCAGGCGCTCCAGTGCCGCGACGATCCCCGAGCCGATACCCGAAGAACGCACCTCCGGTGCCACCACCAGCGATCGCAGCAGGGCGTCGGAGCCATGACGCTCCAAGGCGCCTGCAGCGACGATCCGATCTCCGTGGCGGGCCACCATGAAGGTGGTCGGTACCTCCATGAGGCCCGCCTCGGGAAGCCCGGCGGAGCCGAGCAGGGCCCGGATGGCGGGGAGATCGCGTTCGGAGGCGAGATCGAGCGTGATCACGAAGGGAACGCTAGTCCGCGCCGACGACTCTTCGATTCGTTACAGGTCGTCCTCGGCCAGAGCCTGAGCCAGCTCGAGCGCCGTGGCCTTGTCGCCGACGCTGATCTCGGCCCGGTCGGTGAGCAGCGTCACCTCGTTGCGGAAGATCTGGAGGAATCCCCCGTGCACCGCCAGGGTGATCACCTTTCCGCCGGCATGGATCTCCGCCGACCCGGTGGCCAGCGCCGCCATCGTGGGTTCGTGGTCGGCCAGGATCCCGATCTCACCCTCGGTGGTGCGGGCCACGAGCATCTCAGCCTCGCCGGACCAAACGACAGCCTCAGGGCTGACAACGGAGAGCGTGAAGGACTTAGCCATGAGGCCACCTCCTGCGGAGGCGGCCAGTCACCAGTCGCCAGTCACCAGTCACCAGTCGCAGATGGGCGTCTGACCCGGCTGGAGACTGAAGACTGAAGACTGGAGACTTCTTCATGCGGTCACCATTTCCTTCGCCTTGGCCAGCACGTCCTCGATGCCGCCCTGCATGTAGAAGGCCTGCTCGGGGATGTTGTCCACCTCGCCGTCGACGATCATCTTGAAGGAGCGGATGGTGTCCTTGAGCGGGACCGTCTTCCCCGGGATGCCGATGTACTGCTCCCCCACGTAGAACGGCTGAGACAGGAACCGCTGGATGCGCCGGGCCCGGCCCACGATCAGCTTGTCCTCCTCGGAGAGTTCGTCGATGCCGAGGATGGCGA
>DNGH01000160.1:0-391 GCA_003486285.1 Actinomycetota bacterium | reverse complement strand
ATGGCGATGATGTCCTGCAGGTCCTGGTAGCGCTGCAGGACCTGCTGCACCTGGCGAGCCACGTCGTAGTGCTCGTCACCGACCACCCGAGGATCGAGGATGCGCGACGTGGAGTCGAGCGGGTCCACGGCCGGGTAGATCCCCAACTCGGAGATCTTGCGGGAGAGCACGGTGGTGGCATCGAGGTGGGCGAACGTGGTGTGCGGTGCCGGGTCGGTGAAGTCGTCGGCGGGGACGTAGATCGCCTGCAGCGAGGTGATGGACTTCCCCTTGACCGAGGTGATCCGCTCCTGGAGGGCGCCCATCTCGTCGGCCAGCGTCGGCTGGTACCCCACCGCCGAGGGCATTCTGCCGAGCAGCGTCGACACCTCGGACCCGGCCTGGGTGAAGC
>DNGH01000223.1 GCA_003486285.1 Actinomycetota bacterium | reverse complement strand
CCACTCCGCCTTCACCCCCTCGAACTGGGCGGCGGCTCCCGCCTGGCGGCGCAGCGGCTTGAGGTGGCGCTGCTGCTCCTCGAGGATGTCGCGCAGCCGGGCGACATCCATCTCCGTCGCCTCGAGACGGCGGATCGAGCGGTCACGCCGGGCGCGGTGCTTGACGACCCCGGCGGCCTCCTCGATGACGGCGCGATGCTCCTCCGGTCCGGCATTGAGGACGGCATCGACCCGCCCCTGTCCAACGATCACATGCTGGTGGCGGCCCACACCGGCGTCGGCGAGCAGCTCCTGGATGTCGAGGAGCCGGCATGGGACGCCATTGATCTCGTATTCGCTCGTGCCATCCCGGTAGAGGCGGCGGATGATCGTGACCTCGGTGAGGCCGGCAGCCGACGTCGTTTCGCCGCCGTCGAGGGTCAGCGCCACCTCGGCCCGTCCCACCGCGGGGCGCACCGCGGTGCCCGCAAAGATGACGTCGTCCATGCGCGAGGTGCGCAGCACCGAGGTGGCCTGGGTACCCATCACCCAGGCGATGGCATCGACGAGGTTGGACTTGCCCGACCCGTTGGGACCGACGACGACGGTGACCCCCGGCTCGCACTCGACACGGGTGCGATCGGCAAAGGACTTGAATCCGACAAGCGAAAGCGTCTTCAGATGCACGGGTGAACCAAGGGTATCAGGGAACCACAGTGCTGTGATTTCACAAGGCCGGGTGCCGGGTGCCCGGTACCTGGTACCCGGTACCCATCCCGGATGCCGCGAGGCGTCATGCGCCCCGGGCCGCGAGTTCGGCGACGAATTCTCGTACGCGGCCCTGGTGCTCGGGACAGAGGTAGGTTGCGGCGGAGGCGAGCACTGCTCCGGCGGTGATCCCCTGGGCGGGGTCGAGGGCTCCGGCGAGGAGTTCGCCCGCCGTGGCCTCGATCCCGAGTCCCCCCGCGGCCACGGTCACGAGGGCGTCTTCCGGAGTGCCGGCGTCGAGCGCCTCGCAGGTCGCCAGGCCCACCCCCACCGCCAGCGCCTCGTCGATGACGACGCCTCCTCCCGAGGCGACCGTCGCCGCGACCGCCGCCAGGTAGGCCGCGGTGAGATCGGCCGCAACGCGCTCCGGGCAGATCAGCCCGACCCCGGTGAGGAGCACCTCCTGGAGGATCACGTCGTCGCCGGCATCGCCCGGTGGCGCCTCCACCGCGCCCACGGCCGCGGCGACGTCGACCAGTACCGAGCCCGAGCCGGCGCACAGCGCCACGATCACCTCGGCCACCGTCGCCGGGGGGAGTTCGGAGAAACGGGTCCCGTCCAGGGCCCGGTCGGCCGAACCGGCGTACTGGATGGCGGCGGCGGTGCGCGGATCGGTGGTGGTGGCCGGGGTCCCCGAGCCCCCACAGGCGGCGACCAGGACGACCAGGGCGGCGACTCGCCTCATCGCTGGCAGCCCCGGCACCAATGGCTGCTCCGCCCGCGCACCACGACTCGCTCCACCACCCCACCACACCGCCGGCAGGTCTCCCCGTCGCGCCCGTAGACCGCCAGCCGCGACAGGTAGTCACCGGCACGGCCGTCGGGAAGCAGGTAGGCGAGATCGTTCAGGCTGGTGCCGCCATGGCGCAGGCCGGCTCGCAGCACCACGCCGATCGCGGCGCGCACCGCCGCCACCTCGGCAGCATTCAACGAGCCCCCGGGCCGCTGGGGCGCCACCCGGGCGCGGTGCAGGACCTCGTCGGCGTAGATGTTGCCGAGACCCGCCACCAGGCGCTGGTCGAGCAGCAGTGCCTTGATCGGGGCAGTCCGCCCGCGCAGTGCCTCCAGCAATCGGGCGGTTCGGGGCAGTTCGTCGAGCGCGTCCGGTCCCACCGCGGCGAGGGCGTGCGCGAGCTCGTCGGGGGTGAAGGCCGCCACGAACCCGAACATGCGGGGATCGACCAGCCGGACCTGGGGCCGGGAGCGCAGATGGACCACGACGTTGGTGTGGGGTGCTTCGGGCGCGTCCGGGTCGGTGACGGCGAAACGGCCCGACATCCCGAGATGGCTCACCCAGGTGATCCCACCTTCGAGATCACCGATGAGGAACTTGCCGCGTCGTCCGAGTCGCAGCACCCGGCGCCCGGTCATGCGCTCGCCGACGTCGCCCGGCCGCTGGTTGCGGCGCGCCATGCGATCACGGCGGATCTCGACTCCATCGACGAGGGCCCCTTCCACCACCGGCGCCAGATGGCGCCGCGTGGTCTCGACCTCGGGGAGCTCAGGCATCTTCGCCGAGCGCCTCGAGCGCCCGCCGTGCCGCCGCCTGCTGGGCGCGCTTCTTCGAGGTGCCCGAGCCGACGCCCGACACCTTGCCGGCGATGACCACGGTGGCGCGAAAGGTTCGCTCGTGATCCGGGCCCGAGGCGACGATGGCGTACTCGGGAGCGGTGCCCGACTGCGCCAGCACCTCCTGAAGCCGGGTCTTGTAGTCGCGCTCGCCCGGTGACACCGCCCGTTCGTCGATGACCGACGACCAATGGCGCAGCACCACCTTGCGCGCCTTCTTGAAGCCGGCATCGAGGTAGATCGCACCGATCAGGGCCTCGAGGGCGTCGGCGAGGATCGGCGGCTTCCTTCGGCCCCCGGAGGCGTCCTCGCCCTTCCCCAGGCGCAGCGCGCCGCCGACTCCCAGGGAGTCGGCCAGGGAGGCGAGGGTCGACTCGTTGACCACGGCGGCACGGGTCATGCTCATCTCACCCTCGGTGAGGCTGTAGCGGGTGTGCAGTTCGGTGGCCACGATCAGCCCGAGCACCGCATCGCCGAGGAACTCGAGCCGCTCGTTCGACACCTCGCCGGGCTCCTCGGCGGCGAGGGAGCGATGGGTGAGCGCCTCGATGAGGAGCTCCTCGCTGTCGAAAGCGTGCCCGAGGGCGGCAGCCACCAGGGCCGCGGGCGATCTAGCCACGCACCCCGGCCTCGATGCGCGCCACGAGGCCGCGCTCGGCTCCCTCGCTCGCCATCACCAGGGCGTTGGCGATGGCGCGGCGGGTGGAGGAGCCATGGGCGATGACGACGGTTCCCTTGACCCCCACCAGATGGGCGCCGCCGTAGGCCTCGGGGTCGAAACGCTCCCGCAGCCCCATCATCTTGGGGAGGATCACCCCGGCTGCCTCCTGCACCGCGGGATCGGT
>DNGH01000054.1:3793-6092 GCA_003486285.1 Actinomycetota bacterium | reverse complement strand
TCGGTCGCAGTCATCGGCGGCCGGTAAGCCTGGGTTAGGAGCCGGGGGCCTTCGGGCCCCCGGCTCGCCCATCTCTCCCATGGTGGCCCCGACCACAACAGCCACGCGGATGAACCGCATCTCGGGGGCGCTGCACCGCCACCCCGGGCTGCGATTGCTGCTGCTGCTCGGTCTCCCCATGCTGTGGCTGGTCGGGGTGTACGGCGGGTCGCTGCTGGCGCTGCTGTGGCAGTCCTTCTTCAGCCTCGACGAGTTCTCCGGTGCGATCAATCGCAGCCTCACGATGGACACGTGGGGCGACCTGTTCACCGACTCCAACATCTCGATCACGATTCGTACCCTGTCGATGGCCGCCGCGGTGACCATCGGATCGGCGATCCTGGCCTTCCCCATCGCCTACTACACGGTGCGCTACTCGGGTTCCCGGCTACGGGCGGCATTCTTCATCCTGATCTTGATACCGCTGTGGTCCTCGTACCTGGTGCGGGTCTACTCGTGGAAGCTGATCCTGGCCCGGGAGGGAATCCTGTTCTGGTTCGTCGACAAGCTCGGGCTCAACTTCCTGCTCGATGCCGCGCTGTCGACTCCGGGAATCGGCGGGCCGTCGCTGTCCGCCTCGGCAATGGGCCAGTTCATCGTGTTCACCTACATCTGGCTGCCCTACATGATCCTGCCGGTCTACACCGCCCTGGAGCGGGTGCCCCGCTCCTACCTCGAGGCATCGGCCGATCTCGGCGCCAGGCCGGCGCAGACCTTCCGCACCGTGATCTGGCCGCTGGCGATCCCCGGCATCGCCGCCGGATCGATCTTCACCTTCTCCCTCACCCTGGGCGACTACATCATCCCGACCATCATCGGCGACTCCTCGCCGTTCATCGGTTTGGCGATCTACTCCTATCAGGGGGTGGCGGGCAACCTGCCGCTGGCGGCGGCCTTCTCGTTCGTGCCCATCGTGATCATGGGGATCTATCTCTACCTCGCCCGGCGCGCCGGAGCATTCGAAGCGCTATGAGCGGGCGACGCACCTCCCGGATCGGCAAGCACCTCGGGTTGCGACTTTCCACCTGGGGCGTGCTCGTGTTCCTGCACTTCCCGATCGGAATCGTGGCTCTCTATGCCTTCACCACCGAATCCTCCGCATTCACCTTCCCACCACCCGGGCTCACCCTGGAGTGGTTTCAGGTGGCCTGGAACAACGGATCGGTGCGGGATGCGGTCTACCTGTCGCTGCGGGTGGCGGCCACCGCCACCGCGGTGGCTCTGGTACTGGGGACCATGGCGGCCGCGGCGGTGTGGCGCCGACCGTTCTTCGGGCGGGAAGCAGTGTCGCTCTTCATCGTCCTGCCCATCGCCCTGCCCGGGATCATCACTGGAATCGCGCTGCGGTCGGCGATCTCCATCGGCAACATCCCGTTCTCCTTTTGGACGATCGTGATCGGCCACGCCACCTTCTGCGTGGCCATCGCCTACAACAACGTGGTGGCCCGGATGCGGCGCACCTCGCCCTCGCTCCTCGAGGCGTCGTCCGATCTGGGCGCCAACGGATTCCAAACCTTCCGCCATGTGCTGCTCCCCCAGATTCGGCCGGCATTGATCGCCGGCGGCATGCTGGCCTTCGCCCTGTCGTTCGACGAGATCATCGTCACCACCTTCACCGCCGGGAACCAAGAGACCCTGCCGATCTGGATCTTCTCCTCGCTGGTGCGCCCCCGGCAGCGCCCGATGACCAACGTGGTGGCGCTCTTCGTGGTGGCGCTGACCTTCATCCCGATCGTGCTGGCGACGCGGTTGACGAGGAATACTGAAGGATGAAGAAGTCACCAGTCACCAGCCAGAGTCGCCTCTGGCTGAACGCTGACCGCTGACCGCTGAACTCTCAACTCCGAACTCCGAACTCCGAACTCATTCCACGGAAAACCGATAACCCATCCCCGGCTCGGTGATGAAGTAGCGGGGGGAATGCGGGTCCGGCTCGAGTTTGCGCCGCACCTGGGCCATGAACACCCGCAGGTAGTGGGTCTCCTCGCCGTACTGCGGGCCCCAGACTTCGCGTAGCAACTGCACCTGTCCGACGAGCTTGCCGGGATGCCGCACCAGGATCTCCACTACGCCCCACTCGGTCGGGGTCAGCTTCACCTCCGTGCCGTCGGGCCGGGTGACCCGCTTGGCCGCCAAATCGATGGAGAAGTCTGGTGTGACCACCACCGGCGGGGTCTCGTCGGGGGTGACCGAGCGTCGCAGCGCCGCCCGCAGCCGGGCGATCAACTCCCCCATCCCGAAGGGCTTGGTCACGTAGTCG
>DNGH01000054.1:0-3699 GCA_003486285.1 Actinomycetota bacterium | reverse complement strand
GCTTGGTCACGTAGTCGTCGGCCCCGGCCTCGAGGGCCGTGACCTTCTCCCGTTCCGACTCCCGCACCGACAACACGATGATCGGGACCCGGCTCCATCCCCGCAGACCACGGATCACCTCGACGCCATCGATGCCGGGAAGACCGAGGTCGAGGATCACCGCGTCGGGCCGATGATCGGCTGCCTTGCGCAGCGCCTCCTCACCGGAGGCGGCGGCGTCGACGCGAAAGCCGAGGGCGGTGAGGTTCACCGACAGTGCCCGCACGATCGCAGCCTCGTCATCGACCACGAGGATCCTGCCCTGGTCGGTCACTCCCCACCGCCCGCGATCCCGGCCGTGGCCGCGGTGAGTGCCAGCTTCAGACCGATCACCATCGTGGTGCCACCGCCGGGGGTGTCCTCGACGGTCAGCTCGTGACCCATCGCATCGAGAAACCCCCGCGCCACGGCCAGCCCCAGCCCGACCCCGGTGCCGCGGCTGCGGTCCCCGAGCCGTTGGAAGGGCTGAAAGATCCGGTCCCGATCCGCCAGGGGGATGCCCGGACCGCGGTCGATGACCCTCAGGTCGACCCGTCCGCCGACCACACCCGCCGACACCGTGACCGGCGCTCCCACCGGCGACCACGCCAAGGCGTTCTCCACGAGGTTCGACACCACTCGCTCCAGGAGCGCAGGATCGGTCTGCACGTCGGGGAGGGTCTCGGGCACGTCGATCACCAGCCGTTCGCGCGTGCTGTTGCTGGCACCGATGGCACCGTCCACGACCTCGTTGAGCCCGACCGCACGGAAGAACACGTGCACCGCACCGACCTGGACCCGGCTGGCGTCGAGCAGTTGTCCCACCAACCGGTTGAGCCGTTCGGTGTCCTCGAGGATGGCGAGCAGAAACGCCCGGGTCTGTTGTGGCGTCCAATCGATCTCCGTCTCCAGGAGGCTCGTCACCGAGGCCTTGATCGACGCCAGCGGGGTGCGCAGGTCGTGCGACACGGCGCCCAGCAGTGCCGTCCGGAGCCGGTCCGTCTCGGCCAACCCCTCAGCTACACCGGCCTCAGCCTCGAGAGCGGTTCGTTCCAGGACGCGGCCGACGTTCCCGGCAAAGGCGTGGAGCACCGACCGGTCCTCCGCAGTCAGCCGGCTCCCGAGGAGGGCGAGGATGGCGCCCTCGTTCACCTCGATCACATCGGTGGCGCGAGCCAGGTCGACACCGGTCTCACCGGCGGCGGCGAGCGTCTCCCAGACCCCGCCACGATTCACGAGCACCGCGGCGGCCTCGAGTCCGAAGGCGTCGCGGACCCGTCTGACGATCGCCCCGATCGGATCCTGCTCCGTCCCCGCGACCAAAGCCGAGGCCGCCACCAGGGCCTCGGCCTGAGCGCGCGCGGTGCGGGCGTCGGCAGCCCGCCGCGCCGAGTTCCCCACGAGCAGCCCCACATTGATCGCCACGCCGAGGAACACGAGCAGCGACACCAGGTCGGAGGCCGAGGAGATCGTCAAGGTCCGGTGGGGGTCGACGAAGTACCAGTTGGCCAGCAGGAACGACACGATGGCGGTGGCCACCGCCGGGACCGCGCCGCCGACGATCGCCACCAGGCCGGTGATGGTGGCGTAGATGAGGAGCACGTTCTCCAGCCCCAGGTGCTCCTGATAAGCCTTCATCACGAAGGTGGCGACCGGAAGCGTCGCCGCGGCGCCCAACCATGCCAGCAGCCGGCGCCGCCCCCCGAGGGAAGAGGCGCGCACCCGGCGCCGTGCCGGGGGCCGTGCCGATGGATGGGAGATCACATGCACATCGATCGGCCCCGATCCCCGGACCACCTTCATCAGTGGCATCCCCCGGGTGATCTCCTCGAAGCGCGACCGGCTGGTGGCGCCGAGGACGATCTGGGTGGCGTTCTCACTGCGGGCGAAGGCGAGCAGCGACTGGCCGACGTCGTCGCCGACCACCTCATGGAAGGTGCCGCCGAGGTTCTCGAGGAGAGCGCGATGCTCCTGGAGAGCGGCATCGTCGCCGGACAGGCCATCGGTGGGCCGAACGTAGACGCCGAGGAGTTCACCGCGCGCCCGCATCGCCATGCGTGCCGCCCGGCGAATCACCGCCTCTCCCCCGGGGATCCCGGCGATGCCCACCACCACTCGCTCCCGGGTCTCCCAGGGCTCGACGATGCCCTGGCTGCCCCGATACGCGGTGAGGGCCTCCTCGACCCGATCGGCGGTCCACGAGAGGGCGAGTTCGCGCAGCGCCGAGAGGTTGCCGGGCCGGAAGTAGTTGGCGAGAGCGGCATCGACGCGCTCCGAGGGATAAATCTTCCCCGCCGCCATCCGGTCGCGGATCCCCTCCTGGGGAAGGTCGACGAGTTCGATCTCGTCGGCGCGGCGGACCACGGCATCGGGAATCGTCTCGCGCTGTAAGACGCCGGTGATCTCGAACACCACGTCGTTGAGCGACTCGAGGTGCTGGATGTTGAGAGTGGTCAGGACGTCTATGCCGGCGTCGAGCAGGATCTCGACGTCCTCCCACCGCTTCTCGTGCCGGCTCCCGGGAACATTGGTGTGAGCCAGTTCGTCGACGAGCACCAACTCGGGTCGCCGCGCCAGCACCGCATCAACGTCCATCTCCTCGAAGGCGCGGTCCCGGTAGGCGACCCGGCGGCGGGGGACGATCTCGAGGTCGCCGATTCGGGCGGCGGTGTCGACCCGCCCGTGGGTCTCGACGATGCCGATCACGACGTCGCGGCCCTTGGCACGCTGAGCGTGACCCTCGTCGAGCATCGAGAAGGTCTTGCCCACCCCGGGGGCGGCCCCGAGGAACACCCGAAGTCGGCCGCGGCTCATGGTGTCACGCTACCGGCCTACGCCGCGTCGAGGGCGAGGTTGAGCATCAGCACGTTGACCACGGGTTCGGAGAGGAAGCCGAGGTCCGCGGCGGTGGTCTGCCGGTCGATGAGCGCCAGAACCTCTGCAAGGGGAAGCCGCCGCACCGCCGCCACCCGCGGGGCCTGCAGCCGGGCGTTGCGCACCGAGATGTGGGGATCGAGGCCGGAGCTCGACGCCGTGACCGCATCCACCGGGACCGCCCCGTCGCTCGCCAGTCCGTTCTCGGCTCGGTACGTCGCCACCCGCTCCGCCACGATGGCGATGAGGTCCGGGTTGGTCGGGCCAAGGTTCGACCCGCCGGAGGCGGCCGAGTCGTAGCCGACGGCCGAGGGTCGGCCGTGGAAGTACTCGGGGGCCGTGAAACCCTGGCCGATCAGCTCCGAGCCGACCACCTCACCGTCGCGCACGACGAGCGAACCGTCGGCGCGGCCGCCCCACAACGCCTGAGCGAGTCCCGTGACGGCGAGCGAGTACATCACCCCGGTGAGCACGGTCATGAGAAGGAGCATCCGAATCGCCGGGAGCAGCTGCCGCCGCATGTCACACCGCTCCGATCGCCGTGAGGACGATGTCGATCAGCTTTATGCTGGCAAAGGGGATCAACAGCCCTCCGACGCCGAACACGAGCAGGTTGCGCCGCAGGATGTGCGAGGCACTGGCGGGGCGGAAGCGAACCCCGCGCAACGCCAGCGGGATCAGGGCGATGATGATGAGGGCGTTGAACACGACGGCGGAGAGGATCGCCGATTGCGGCGACTCGAGCTGCATCACGTTGAGGCGGTCGAGCGCCGGGAGCACCCCGGCGAACATCGCCGGGATGATGGC
>DNGH01000013.1 GCA_003486285.1 Actinomycetota bacterium | reverse complement strand
GTCTGCTCGCGCTCGTCGTGGCCGCCGCCGAGGCCGGCGCCGCGATGACGCCCGACGGCATCGATCTCGTCCACGAAGATGATCGCCGGGGCCTGCGCCTTGGCCTGCTCGAAGAGATCGCGCACCCGGCTGGCACCGACACCGACGAACATCTCGACGAAGTCGGATCCGGAGATGGAGAAGAACGGCACGCCGGCCTCTCCCGCCACCGCCCTCGCCAACAGGGTCTTTCCGGTGCCGGGCGGTCCGTAGAGCAGCACACCCTTCGGAATCTTGGCGCCCATGGCACGGAACTTCTGCGGCTTGGCGAGGAAGTCCTTGATCTCGCGCAATTCCTCGACCGCCTCCTCGGCGCCGGCGACGTCCTTGAACGTCACCTTGGGCATGTCCCGGCTCACCTGCTTCGCCTTGGCCTTGCCGAAAGCCATCACCCGGTTGCCGCCCCCCTGGAGCTGCATGAGGATGAAGATGAACACCCCGAAGATGAGGATGTAGGGGAGGATCGTGCCGATGAACCACTCGAAAAGGCTCGGGTTCTCGGACTCGGTATCGATGCTGACGCCGCTGTCGAGGAGCATCGCGGTGAGTTCGCCCTCGTAGCCGTCGGGGAACGCCGTGCGGAACTCGGCACCGCCCGCAGCCTCGGTCAGCACGCCCTCGACGACGTTCGACTTCTGCTTGATGACCACCGACGCGACCTCGCCGGCCGCCACCCGATCACTGAACTCGTCGAGGGTGAAGTTCTCCGGGGCCGTCGCCGAGCTCACGAAGGCGTTGACGAGCATGATCGCCACGGTTACGACGAGCAGATAGACCAGGACGGTCCTGACCGTGCGATTCACTAAAACGTACCTCCGGGGCGGATCGGGCCGAATCGGGTTTTTATCGTATCGGCGCTGGAAAGCTATCGGCGGGGGAGTCTCCAGTCTCCAGTCCCCAGTCTCCAGCTCCGGAGGTACGGCTGGGGACTGATGACTGGTGACTGGTGACTGCCGGTGGCGGCGGAACGCCGCCGCCGGCTAATCCTCCACCATCACGGCCACGTGCGGGAGGTTCCGCATCTTGCCGTAGAGGTCGAGGCCGTAGCCGATCACGAAGTCGGGCGGGATCTCGAACCCGACGTAGCGCACCTCCAGCGGCACCCGCTGGATGCCGCTCTTCAGCAGCAGAGTGGCGATCTCGAGGGAGGCCGGTGCGCGCACCTCGAGGTTGCGGCGCAGGTAGTCCAGGGTAAGCCCGGAGTCGATGATGTCCTCGACGATGAGGACATGGCGCCCGGCGATCTCGGTGTCGAGGTCCTTGAGGATGCGCACCACCCCCGAGGTCTGGGTGGCATGGCCGTATGAGGACACGGCCATGAAGTCGATGTCCACGGGAAGGCGGATCTCCCGGGCCAGATCGGCCATGACCATGAAGGCGCCCTTGAGCACCGCCACCAGCAGGAGGTCCTTGCCCTCGTAGTCGCGGGTGATCTCGGCCCCCAGTTCGCCGAGACGCGTCGAGATCTGCTCCCGGGTCACCAGCACCGAGCCGATCTTCACAGGGGTTCCCTCCGCGCCGCCATCGCCACACCGGCCTCGGCTCCACCCGGAGCCACCCGGACTCCCACCACCCAGGCGATTCTTCCATGCTCCTCGACGACCGGCCAACGCCGCCGCAGCCGCTCCGGCACCCCGGCCTCGCGCAACGCCTCTGCCACGAGCTTGCTCCCGCGCCCCATGGCGATGCGATCACCCGGTCGAACCGCCCGCACCAGGGCCGGGCCGGAGACCGGCACCTGCACCGGGCCACCCCTCGCCAGCAGCCAGGCACCGAATCGGGTCGGCCCGGTCAGGGACAACTCGACCGGCTCGGGGAGTGGCGGTGGCGGACCGGCGATCGCCAGCCACGGCCCTTCGCGGCGGGCATCGAGCCCGCCCCGCAGCGTCGCCACCCCCGAACCGGCGGCGGCAGCCAGGGCGCCGGTGATGGCGGCGGCGTCCCCGGCGTGGTCACCGAGGAGCAGCCTCAGGCCGCGGCGCACCACCCGTGCCGCCATCGCTGCCGGCAACTGGGTGAGGGCGCTCGCCGGGATCAGCACGGCTTCCTCGTCGCGGCGCAGCGGCACCCGTGTGGCACGCTCCTCGAGGAGGGCGTCGTCGGCAGCCAGGGCCGCACCGGCTCGCACCAGGGCCTCGGAGAGGCGCGGGTTGTAGGCGGCGGCCAGCGCCGGCAGGGTTTCGGTGCGGATCCGATTGCGGCGCACCCCCAGGTCCTCGTTCTGGGGATCGTCCGCAAAGGGGAGGCCGAGTTCCGCCGCCAGAGATCGGGTCTCGGTCCGGCGCACATCGAGGAGCGGGCGGACGAAGCGTCCCCGCCGCACCGGGATGCCTGCCAGGCCGCCCGGCCCGGCCCCGCGCAGCAGGTTTCCCAGGACGGTCTCGGCCTGATCATCGGCAGTGTGCCCGGTGACGATCCAACCGCTGCTCTCCCCTTCCAGCGCAGCGAGACGCGCGGTGCGCAGATCGCCCTCCGTGGCCGATCGTGGGGCCACGGCCGCGACGCGATGGCGCAGGCCTAGTTGCGAGGCGATGCGGTCCGCCGCGGCCACGAGCGCCGCCGATCCGGGGAGTCCGTGATCGATGGTCAACGCCGTGACGTCGGCGCGATCTGCCAGCGCCCAGGCGAGCACGGCGCTGTCGGCGCCGCCACTGAGGGCGACCGTCACCGCCCCCGGGGGAACCCGGGTGGTCACCCGGCGACGGAGCTCGGTGGCGTTCACCCCACCCGCGCCAGCCACTGCTGCGGATGGGAGATCTCCTCAAGGGTGGGAAGAGCCTCCGGGCCGGACCACGCAGCATCGAGAGCGGCGAACCCGGCATGGCGCTCGACCCCGAGGATGAAGCGTTGCCCCAGGTCGTACTGTTTCATCTTCATCTCGAGGCCGGTGAGCCTGAAGAAGGCCTTCGAGCGCGGATCCTGGCGGCGCTGCTTGAGCACCCGCGCCATCCGCTCCTGGGTCACCAGTTCCCGCGCGCCGATGCGGTCCATCACGACATGTCCATGGCCCTCGAGAAGCGCCATCAGCGCCTGGACCCGCTCCAGGAGACGCCGCTGGTGGGGGGTGGCGAGCAGGCCCATCAATCCGGACTCGCCAACGAGGGGACGTCCGTCGCGGGACGCCTGGCGCATCTCCTCGGCCAGGCGCTGCATCCGTCCCGGCTCCGGCTCGGCGGCCTCGACCAGGTCGTCCACCAAGGACATGAAGTGCCCGCGCAGCCAGGGGACCCCGGTGAACTGGAGGCGGTGGGTGCACTCGTGCAGCGCCACCCAGAAGCGGAACTCGTCGGGACGGAACTCGTGCTGACGCTCCATCTGCAGGACATTGGCCCCGGCGAACATGATGGTGTCGCCGTTCGTGTCCTCCCCCGAGGGGACCACGAGCTCGTACTGGCCGAGCACCCGCTTGGCGAGTGCCCCGACCAGAGCCCCTACCTCGGCAGCGAGAAGCCGCGCCCCGATCTTGCCTCCGAGGCCGCGCCCGGCGCGAATCTCGAGCTTCTTCTCGGCTGGTGCCAGCAGTCGGCCGAACGAATCGATGTTGGCCTCGGCCCACTCGACCCGGGTCACCACCCGCACCGCAGGTGAGCCGACCCACGGGAGTCCGGTTTCGGCCGCGGCGAGCGCGGCGGCGCGCGCCACGAGATCGGGGGCGAGTCGGGTCAGCGCGGCGAAGTGATAGGTGCCCTCAAGCGGATGGGTGCCCGCCATGCCGCCGGCGACCCGGGCGGCCAGCGGCCAGTGGATCGAGCTCACCGCACTACGCGGTAGCGACCCCGAAGCCGGACGCCGTAACCGATCACGGCGATGGCCAGGACCAGGCCGCTGATGGCGAGCACGGTGGGAACCATGAAGCGGAAGGTCCAGGCCGGCTCGGCTTCGATGGGGGCCCCCTCATCGAGGACCACCGCCGGGGTATCGCCCGATGGCGACTCCTGGGCGAGGGCCGGCGCCGCCGCAAGGGCGAAGGCCAGACAGACCAGTGCGAGCAGGGTGCGGAGGCGCGTCATCGGCAGCGAGGATAACCCACGCGGCGGGAGGGATGCCTCGGCCCGGTCAGGACTCGGGGAGCACCCGGCCCCGGAGGCGGGGGAAGCGCGTCGGGGTGTGGGTATAGCAGTAGGTGCGCTTGTTGTACCGGGAGAGCAGCGTTTCGCAACCGTCGTGCTCACACACCCGGATGCCGTCATGCTGACGCGGCGCCCTGGTCCGGCCCTGCACCTTGTTGCCCTTCATGATTTCGGACATATTCACATCCCGTCCTCGGCGTGCCCTTCCAGGAACGTCCTCAGGCGCTCGACGAGTTCACGAGGGACCTCTTCATGACACCCCTCACGGACCCGCACCTTCAGACGCCCTTCGAACACGAGGCCGTCTTCACAAGGGGGACACCGGCGCAAGTGGCGCCGTATCCGCCAACGACGAACCATTGTGGCCTCGCCGTCGAGATAAACATAGAGGTGGTGGAGAGTTTCGTCACAATTCACGGGCCGGTGGCCTCACGATCCTCGGCAAATCTCCACAACGCTTGCTGTAAGGCCTTTCTTCCGCGGTGAAGCCGTGACATCACCGTTCCGATGGGCACATCCATGATCTCGGCGATCTCCTTATATGAAAAACCTTCCACATCGGCGAGGAGCACCGGGATGCGGAAGTTGTCCGGCAGGGACTCGACCGCGGCCTTGATGTCGTCGTCCACGAACCGGTCCAGGGCCTCCTCCTCGGCGCTCCGGGTGGCACCCGACAAGCCCTCTTCGCCCATCCTCTTGAAGAGGTAGAGGTCCTCGAGTTCCCCCAGTTCGACCTCCTGGGGCCGGCGCGATTGGCGCCGGTACTTGTTGATGAACGTGTTGGTGAGGATGCGATACAGCCACGCCTTCAGGTTCGTGTCCGCGGTGAAGGTGTGATAGCCGCGATAGGCCTTGAGCAGGGTCTCCTGGAGCACGTCCTCGGCGTCGGCCGGGTTGCGCGTCATCCGCAGGGCTGCGGAGTACAGCTGCGGGGCGTACTCCATTACCTGTTCTGTGAAGTCGGCCCGGTCGGCCATACGACTCCCGTCGAGGGTGGAGCCGGAGCGGGGATTTGAACCCCGGACCTGCTCATTACGAGTGAGCTGCTCTACCCCTGAGCTACTCCGGCGTGGGGCGAGCCATGCTACCTGGCCCGGGACCCTCCCAACCTAGACCGCCTCTTCCCTGCCGTCGTCGTAGGTCATCCGCAGCGGGGAACGGCTGCTTCCCGCCTCCGGCAGCAGCCGCAGCTCCATGAAGGTGGAGCCGGGGTAGGCCGGATCCTCATAAAGCTCGGCGACCACGTCGTCGGGGAGCAACCCGGCGATCTTGAGCATCTCCCGCCGATCCTGCGGGGTCGAGCCCACCAAGCGCAGGTCCCCCTCCTCGTCGAGGCGCGCCACCAGTCGCTCGGCGATGTAACGGCGCCAAGCCCGGCGGGAGGTTTGCTCGCGGAACAACGGCATGCCGGCATTGTGGGCGGCGACGAATCACATTTGAGGGATTTGGGC
>DNGH01000280.1 GCA_003486285.1 Actinomycetota bacterium | reverse complement strand
CCGCGCCGACAACGCAAACGCGCCCGCGGCCGCCGCCGCCCCGAGGGCGAGAACGGCTCCGAGCAGCCACCACTGCTCCCCGGCAAAGGGACGGATGCGCTGCACCCATCCCATCGGCGTCAGCCAGGTGAGCCAACTCACGCCGTCGGCAGCATCGCCGGCGGCACGGATCACGTAGGCGAGGCCGAGGGCGGAAAGGGCGATGGCGCGGGCCCCACCCGCGCTCTCCGTGAGCTGGGCGGCCAAGCCACCGACCCCGGCGAACACGATCCCGGTAGCCGCGATCTGCATGCCCAGCGCGATCGCCCCTCCCGCCTCCAGACCCTGGACGATCAGACCCACCGCGGTCACGGCGGCGAGAACGAGGTTGGCGGCGGTGACGACGAGCAAGGCCGCGGCGAGCGGGGCGTGACGGCCGACCACGGTGGAACCGATCAACTCGCGCCGCCCCGTCTCCTCCTCGACGCGGGTATGGCGAATCACGGTCAGCAGTGAGACGACCGCGGCCACGACATGGATGATCGTGGCGCGCCATGCGGTCAGCGATCCGAGGTTCATCTCGAAGACCGGGCCGAACATGGCGCGGAAGGCCGGATTGGTGGCAAAGCCCCGAGCCGCCACCGCCAGCGCCGCATCCGTCGGGTAGAGGCTGCGAAAGGCCGACGCCGCGATCGGAGCGATCATCCCGAGCCAGACCACCCAGATCGGGAGCAGTGCCCGATCGCGCCGCAGGATCAAGCGAGCCAGCCGGCGGGTCCCGGCCAGGGTCCTCATCGCCCGCTGCCGTCCGTGCGGTAGTGGCGCAAGAACAACTCCTCGAGGGTGGGCGGGGTGGCAATGAGGCTGCGCACGCCGATCGCGGTGAGGCGCCCCAGCACCCGGTCCATGGCATCGGAATCCACCGCGAACTGCGCCCGAGGACCGTCGACCACCAGTTCATGGATTCCCTCGACCCCGGCAAGTCCATCGGCGTCGCCGGCGAGTTCCACCACCACCGAGGTGCGCTTGAGGTGCCGCATCTCGGCCATCGTCCCGCTCTCCACGATGCGGCCCTCACGAACGATGCTGATGCGGTCGCAGAGCGCCTCGACCTCGGCCAGGATGTGGCTGGCCAGCAACACGGTCCGGCCGTCATCGGCATCGGCGTCGATGAGATCGCGGAAGGTCGCCTCCATCAGCGGATCGAGCCCCGCCGTCGGCTCGTCGAGCAGCAGCAGCTCCACGTTCGACGCCAGCGCCGCCACCAATGCCACCTTCTGCCGGTTCCCCTTCGAGTAGGCGCGGCCCTTCTTGGTGGGATCCAGGTCGAGGCGCTCCAGGAGTTCGGCGCGCCGCCGGGCATCGAGCCCGCCGCGCAGCCGCCCGAGGAGGTCGATCACCTCGCCGCCGGTCAGGTTGGGCCACAGCATCACGTCGCCGGGGACGTAGGCGAGTCGGCGATGCAACTCCGTCGCGTCGTGCCAGGGATCACCACCGAGCAGCGTCACCTGTCCCTCGTCCTTCCGCAGCAGGCCGAGCAGGATGCGCAGCGTCGTGGTCTTCCCGGCGCCGTTGGGCCCGAGGAACCCGTGGATCTCTCCGGTGGCGACCGTCAGGTCCAGCCCGTCGAGGGCACGCACCGCGCCGAAGGACTTGGTGAGCCCGGTGATTTCGATGGCAGCAGTCATGGGCATCACCCTACGCACCGGTAGGCCCCGAACCCAAGGCCAATCGTCACGACCGATCCATCTTGTCGCACGCGACGGGTATTGTCGCCCAGCGCCGAGGATCCTGAGGGGGAAACCATGGCCAACGCCATCGAGGCGTACGGCCTCGTCAAGAAGTACGGCAAGGTCACGGCCCTGGCCGGACTCGATCTCGCCGCCGCCGAAGGGACGGTCCTAGGGGTGCTCGGCCCCAACGGCGCCGGCAAGACCACGGCCGTGTCGATCCTCACCACCCTGATCGAACCCGATGCCGGCGAGGCCACGATCGCCGGTATCGACCTGCGCAAGGATCCCCACGGGGTGCGCAGCCGCATCGGGCTCTCCGGGCAGGCGGTGGCGGTCGACGAGCAACTCACCGGGTTCGAGAACCTCGACATGATCGGCCGGTTGTACCGGCTGGGCCGCACCCGTTCCCGCGAGCGCGCCACCGAGTTGCTGGAGCGGTTCGATCTGACCGAGGCGGCCGGGCGCACCATCAAGACCTACTCGGGCGGCATGCGGCGCCGCCTCGACCTGGCCGGCGCCCTGATCGCCGAGCCCCCGGTGCTGTTCCTCGACGAACCCACCGCCGGCCTCGATCCCCGCAGCCGCAACGACCTGTGGACCGTGATCCGTGAGCTGGTCGGCCGGGGCACCACCCTGCTGCTCACCACCCAGTACCTCGAGGAGGCCGATCAGTTGGCGAACGACATCGTCGTGATCGACCACGGGCGCGAGATCGCCCACGGCACCTCTCGCCAACTGAAGCGGATGATCGGTGGGGAGCGTATTGAGGTGGCAGTCATCAGCCACGAGGACACCCCGAAGGTGCAGCGCATCCTGGCGGCCCACGCCTCTGGAGAGATCCAGCACGACCCCGCCACGAACACCCTGGTCGCCCCCATCGCCGGTGGCGCCGAAATCCTCACCCAGGTGCTGCGCGCCCTCGACGCCGAGGGGGTGATGGTGGAGGACATCGGGCTCCGCCGCCCCACGCTCGATGACGTGTTCCTGGCGATCACGGGCCGCCACGCCGAGGAGGCGCCGGTCGCCACGGGTGAGGCCGTGGCAGCAGGAGGTACGGCATGAAGCGGTTCATCCATGCGCTCGCCGACGGGTCGGTGATCGCCCGGCGCAATGTGATCAAGATCGGGCGGGTCCCCGAAGTGCTGGTGTTCGTTCTGATCTCGCCGATCATGTTCGTGCTGCTCTTCGCCTACGTGTTCGGTGGATCGATCGACATCCCCGGTGGGTCGTACCGGGAGTTCCTGATCGGGGGAATCTTCGCCCAGACCGTGGTATTCGGGGCCACCTTCACCGGTGCCGGAATCGCCGACGACATCCACAAGGGGATCATCAACCGGTTTCGTTCGCTGCCGATGTCGCAGTCGGCGGTGCTGGTCGGGCGCACGGCCAGCGATGTCATCTACAACGTGCTGTCGCTGCTGATCATGGCCCTCAGCGGGTTCGTAGTGGGGTGGCGCTTCCACGAGGGTCTGCTGAACGCCGCACTCGGTTTCGGGCTGCTGTTGCTCTTTGCCTATGCGTTCTCATGGATCATGGGCTACATCGGGCTGCTGGTGCCGAGCGTCGAGGTGATCAACAACGCCGCGTTCATGGTGATCTTCCCGCTCACCTTCATCGCCAACACCTTCGTCCCCGCGGAGAACCTGCCCACGGTGCTGCGGGTCTTTGCCGAGTGGAACCCGGTGTCGGCGGTGACCCAGGCGGCGCGAGACCTGTTCGGCAATCTTCCCGCCGGGATCCCCGAGCCCACGGTGTGGCCGCTGCGCAACGCCGTGCTCTATACCCTGATCTGGGTGGTGCTGATCATCGCGGTGTTCGCACCACTGGCGGTGCGCCGCTATCAGACGGCGGCCAAGCGCGGGTGAGCGTCGGTGTCAGCCGGTGATGGCGATCGCGATGGCGAGTGCCAGCGCCGCGACGTCGGCATCGATCTCGGCGACAACTCCGTGTGATGCCCCAACACTCCGATCCCGGCTACCTCCATCCCAGTAGTCGGGCACTCAGGGGCCGATCGTCGTCTCCGGCGCGTCGGGAACCAGGCCCTTGACGTCGTCGTAGCCCACCGCGCCGGGCGCGACCGCCGGTTGGTAGGTGAGCCAGACGACACCGGTCGGAAACACCTCGGACCGGACCAGCTTCAGGTGGTAGGAGGCGTCACCATCGTCGAAGAGCCTTCGACCCTTACGGGCGGCCACAGGATGCACCAACAGGCTCAGCTCGTCGACCAGACCGGCAGCCAGCAGCTGCTGGACGATAGAGATCGACCCGGGAATCAGGACCCGCCCCACGGTGGTGTCGGCCCTGAGTTTCGCCACGGCTCCGATCAGATCGCCCTCGAGCAGCTCGGAGTTGCGCCAGGCGAAATCCTGGTCCTGACGCGAGACGACGATCTTGCGGAGGTCGCCGAGTGACCTGGCGAACGCCGCATCCACCTCCCCGGCCGCTTCACGCTCCGGCCAGGCGCCGGCAAAGCTGTCATACGTGACCCGGCCGAGCAACAGGGCATCAACGTCCTCGTAGTCGTGGCCGACCGCACTCCCCATGTTCTCGTCGAAGTACGGGAAGTGCCAGGACTCGTCGATCTCGGCGACGCCGTCGAGGGAGACGAACAGTGTGGAGACAATGGTCGCCATCGGATTCCGACCTCCGTGTCGCGGATGCTCGCCGACCGGTCGCCCCGAGACTAAGCGATGGCGTCTCCTAGTCTCGGTGGGCTTCGCCACTGAGGAGTGTCGGACCGCCTCGATTTGACTGGGGAGGTTGCGGACTCAGGGTCGAGTCACCCGCCGAAGGCCCGCGCCGCGTAGAACGCCACCGCGCCGACCGCGAGCACCGCCCACAAGGCGCGGCGAAACAGCACTCCACCCACGATCCCACCCAATGCCGCCGCCAGTCCCGGTGTCACCTCCGGGCTACCCGAGGGTGCGATCAAGGCGTCGGTGGCGATCGCCACGAACAGGGCGAGGGGGAAGACGTCGAGAAAGCGTCCGATCAGACCCTCCGGAGCCGAGCGCGCCCGCACCAGGAAGGCGACGCGCGTCGCAAAGGTGATGACCGCCACCAAGAGGATCAGGGCCAGATCACTCATGGAGGAATGCCCCGATCAGCGCCGCCACGGAGGCGGCGCTGGTCAACCGCCACGCTGCAGGAAGCCAGGCGACGGCGGCGAGGGTGGCGGCCACCGCGACCAGAGCCACCACCCAGTCGCGCCGACGCCGCACCAGTGGGGCCGCCAGGCCGAGGAACATCAGGCCGAAGAAGGCGCCCAAACCGACGGCTGCGGGATCAACGGCCTCGCCAAACCAGGCTCCCACGACGGTTCCCGCCACCCAGCCCGAGTACAGCGTGAGATCGGCACCCGTCTTGTACGCAACGAGGTCGTCCACTCCCGTCGCGGCGGCGTGAACGGTCAGCCCAAAGGTCTCGTCGACGAGGATGAAGGCGAGCCGGAGCCGGGTACGCAACGGTTGCGGTCCGATCAGTCGCGCCAGCGTCGCAGACATCGGCAGGTGGCGCAGTCCGAGGCCCGTCGCCGCCAGCAGGACCGGGGCGGTCCCCGAGGCGAGCAGTCCGATCATCGTGAACTGCGCCGCACCCGAGACGATGACGACCGAGGCGAGCAGGGCCAGCCAGACCGAGAACCCGGCGTCCACCGCCAACACCCCGAAGGCGACTCCAAAGGCGCCGATCGCAAAGAAGATCAGGATCGAGTCCCTGATCCCTCGGCGAAAGGAAGAGCTGCCGGGCATTGCGGGAGGGTAGGGCGGCCGGGCCTCCCCGGGACCCGGTGGCTGGGGGGCGCGCCGGTCGCGATGCTGCTTTCTGGCCGGCTCGGCCAAGGCGTGGGAGTGAGCGATCTCGTCCCCAACCCGGCATCCCTTGCCCGAACCAGACAGGACCCCCGGCAAGCCAGGGGTCCTCGGTTCCATCCACGCGATGGCCGGAAATGGTGATCGCCTAAGTGAACCTGTGGATCCAGGCGACGAGATGACCGATGACCTCGTCACGGTTCGACTCGTTGAGGACTTCGTGGCGGGCCCCCTCGTAGACGTGCACGGTGACATCGTCGGTCGGCATGTCTCGGACCGCCTGGAGCGAACGCGCGTAGGGCACGAACGGATCCTCGGAACCGTGAAGAAGCAGCACCGGCATCGTGAGTGCGGGCAACTCATGCTGGAAACGGTCGAGAGCCTCGACTTCGGCCTCGAGCAGGCGGCGTTGGTACTGGCCGTGGTAGACAAGTGGATCGGATGCATACGCAGCGCCCACGCTTGGGTCGCGCGCCAGTGCCGCCGGGTCGAAGGGAATGTATGGGAGTTCGGGCCGACGCAGGACCCCGCGGGCCCACTGCCAGTCACCGATCACTGCCCCGCAGAAGGCGACACCGGCCACCCCACCCGGCTCGCGCTGCGCCAGGCGCCCCGCCAGCAGCCCACCCATCGAATGACCCACAAGGACCATCGGCACGCCGGGATGGTCGTTCCGGGCGGTACCCGCGACTGTCTGGAGATCATCGACGACGTGTTCGAAGTCGGTGATCAGAGCCCGCTCACCGTCGGAGCGGCCGTGTCCGAGGTGGTCATCGGCGTACACCACCGCCCCGCGCCGACACAGCGCATCAGCCACGTGGCCGTAGCGGCCCCCGTGCTCGGCATAGCCGTGAACGATCAGGACGATCCGAACGGGCGTCGCGCTCGGATCCCAACGCCGATAGAAGATCCGTCCCTCGGAGCCATCGAAATAGCAATCGGGCAAGATCAGCCCTTCGGGCTCACTCAGACCCGGCGCGCCGCGTCACCAATTCGTCGAGCTCGCGATGCACCTCGGCGACCTCACCCTCCAGGAACTGCATGTACTCCCGCAGGTCCCCTTCGACATCCCTGGTGTGTCGGCGACGGGGCGTCGGATACGGCTCGACTCCACGTTCGTACTGGTAGAAATGCGGACCCCAACCCGGCCCGCAAGAGTGCCAACCGTGACAGCCCATGCCAGCCTCCTCGTTCAGATCGATCCATCGTTCAGGGTATGCCGGGACGGACTCCAGCGATCAGGGGCCTAGTGCTCTACCCGTCGTCGCGCAGCCGGTCCGCGATGGAGCGCAGCCATCCGTGGAGAGGGCGCGAATGGCTAGGACGAGCAAGCCCGATCACTCGCCGTCGGGCGGGTGGCTGAGGGTGCCGTTCAAAGAGTATGTCGATCAGATGATCGGCCTGGGAGTCGATGACCGATGGGTCGGAGAAGTCTTGGTCGTATACAGAGCTTTCACCCGTTCCATACCTGCGGTGGTGGTGAGGACGTCGACGAACATGCTGATGAAGACATGGGGCGGCACCGCTCGCAAGTATCCCGTTGCCATGAGATCCTTCAGGAGAGCCGTCAGTGCGTCTACTCCCGGGCGGAGCGCCTTCTCCACCTCGGCCTCGAAGTCAGGGTGCATCGACGCCTGCATCATGAGGCGGGTCATGACCTTCCGTCCGGCGATGACGCGTCCGAGTCTCCTGAGGGCCACCCTCAGCACGTCGGGTTTTGACAGATCTCGCAGATCGTCGGACACTTCGACGGCTGTGATCCACTGGGTGCCGCAGTAGCTGATGACGTCCCGGTACAGCTGGTCCTTGGTGCCGAAGTGGTAGTTCAACGTCGGCACCGCAGTCGTCCTCGATGCCCTCCGGCCACACCGCATCCGCCGCCGCCTTCACTCGCGTCGTGGGCACGGCATATCCGAGTCTCCGGCTCCCCCCCAATACCCTCGCTGCCGCAGTCGGATTCTCGCGGGTCTACACCGGAGTCCACTACCCCGCCGACGTCCTCGCCGGTTGGCTGCTCGGCAGAGGGATCGGAACGCTCACCCATGTGACGGCGGCCACTGCCGAGAGAGTTCATCGCTGAAGCTGGTCGTCTTCGAGCACTTCCGGGTACCGGTCAGGGGTCTCCAGGATGAAGGCCGGCATCCCAGCGCCGGTCGTCTACGCCAGGGGCGAGGGTGGTTGCCGCCATGACGCCATCGGCGTCGATGTCGGAGTCCACTTCGTCGTCGGCGCCCTCATCTTGCGGTGACGCCACACGCGCGTCGGGGATATCGACCTCGACGTGATACGAACCGGGCGTGAGCCCGGTGAAGACGTACTCGCCAGCGGCATCGGTCACGGTGGAGCGCACCTCGATGCCGGCGCCATTGAACAGGCGCACCGTGACCTCCCCGATGCCCACCTCCCCTGGGTCCTGGACGCCATTGGCACCGAGATCCTCCCAGACCAGGCCCCCGATCGACGCGGGCCGGGACAGTCCGGCATCCCAACCCTGGTCGTGCTCCCCCGACTCGAGGCTCGTCCACGCCATGACTCCTCCGGCGTCGATGTCGGAGTCCGCGGCGTCG
>DNGH01000245.1 GCA_003486285.1 Actinomycetota bacterium | reverse complement strand
GACCGCTGACCGCTGACCGCTGACCGCTCATTCGATCACCTCTACCGTGCCGCCGGCGGCTTGGATGCGCTCCACGGCCCCGACGCTGAAGGCGTGGGCCCGCACCTTGAGCTCCTTGGTCAGCTCGCCGCTGCCGAGGACCTTCACCAGCCCGCGCTTCTTGATCAGCCCGGCGGCACGCAGCTCCTCGGGTCCCACGGTGGCGCCCTTGCGGAACTCGTTGAGCTTCTCCACGTTCACCACGGCGTAGACAACACGGTTGCGGTTGACGAAGCCCTTGGTCTTGGGAAGCCGCCGGTAGATCGGCATCTGCCCACCCTCGAACCACGCCGGGGTGCTCCCCCGAGCCTTGTCGCCCTTGGTACCACGGCCGGCGGTCTTGCCGCGCCTGCCGCCTTCGCCGCGTCCGACGCGAATCCGGTTCTTGGTGGAACCTTCGGCCGGCTTGAGATGGTGCAGCTTCATGATTCGTCGACCTCCACGAGATGAGCCACGGCTGCGATCAGCCCGCGCACGTCGGCCGTGTCGGGTCGCTCGGTGACCTGATTGATCTTGCGCAAGCCAAGGGTGCGCACCGCGCCAACCGTCTTCGGCTTCTCACCGATGGTGCTGCGCACCAGCTTGATCTTGAGGGTCTTCTTCGCCATGAATCCGCTCTCCTCAGGAATCCGACCGCGAGGCCCGGCCCAACTCGGCGCTGCGATAGGCCGCGAGCAGCCCCGGGGGAGTGACCTCCTCCGGAGACTTGCCACGGCGCTTGGCCACGGCATCGGGGCGCCGCTGGGTCATCAGTGCGTTCATGGTGGCCTGGGCGACGTTGATGTGGGTGGGTGATCCCAGCGACTTGGCCAGGACATCGCGCACCCCGGCAGCCTCGAGGATCTGGCGCACGGCGCCGCCGGCGATGACGCCGGTACCGGGCGCGGCGGGCTTGATCAGCACCCGGGAGGCGCCGTGGATGCCCACGTTCTCGTGGATGATCGTGGTTCCGGCCATCGGGACGGGCTTCATGGCCTTGCGAGCGTCCTCGACACCCTTCTGGATGGCGGTGGGGACTTCCTTGGCCTTGCCGTAACCCACGCCCACCTTGCCGTTGCCGTCACCGACGGCGACGAGCGCGGTGAACGAGAAGCGGCGGCCGCCCTTGACGACCTTGGCCACCCGGTTGATGTGGATCACCCGCTCTTCGAACTGCGGGCCTTCCGGCGTCCGGGCGCCGTCCCGCCCGCCGCGCGAATCGCGTGAATCTCGTCTGGTGCTCAAAACTCCAAACCCTCCTCGCGCGCCGCGTCGGCGAGCGCCTTGAGACGGCCGTGATATGCAAACCCGCCCCGGTCGAACACCACCGAGTTGACCCCGGCAGCCTTGGACCGGCTGGCGATCAACTTCCCCACCTCAGCGGCGGTGCCGACGGTGAGGTTGCGCTCGCGCAGATCCTTCTCCTGCGAGGACGCCGCGGCCACGGTGCGCCCGGCCACGTCGTCGATCACCTGGGCGTAGATGTAGCGGTTGCTGCGGAACACCGCGAGGCGCGGCCGCGCCGCGGTGCCGTGCACCCGGCGACGCACCCGGAAGTGGCGCCGAACCCGAGCCTGATCGCGCGTCTTCATCGCGCCACCCCCGACTTCCCTGCCTTGCGACGGATGATCTCATCCGAGTACTTGATGCCCTTGCCCTTGTACGGCTCGGGCGGGCGGATCGAGCGGATGTTGGCGGCCACCTGGCCGACCAACTCCTTGTCGATGCCGGTGATGACGATCTTGGTCGGCTCGGGAACCTCGAAGGTGATCCCCTCGATGGCCTCGATCTTCACCGGGTGGGAGAACCCGACCAGGAGCTCGAGACCCTTGCCGGCGGGAGCGGCGCGGTAGCCGACGCCCACCATGTTGAGCTCACGTCGGAAGCCTTCCGAGACCCCGATGACCATGTTGCGCAGCAGCGCCCGGCTGAGGCCGTGCAGGGCCTTGGAGTCACGGGCATCGTCGCTGCGGGCGACGTTGATCACGCCCTCGCCGTGGGCGAAGGACACCCGGTCCGAAAATGTGCGCGACAACGCACCGCGCGACCCCTTGACGGTCACCGTGGCGCCGTCGATCGTGATGTCCACCCCGCTGGGGACGGTGACGGGGGCATTGCCGATCCGGCTCATCACCACACCTCGCAGACGACTTCACCGCCGAGCTGGCGGCGACGGGCCTCACGGTCGGGCAGCAGGCCCTGCGACGTCGAGACCACAACGACTCCCAGGCCGCCCTGGACGCGCGGCAGGTCGGCAGCGGCCACATAGACCCTGCGGCCCGGCGTGGAAACACGCTTCAGGCCCTCGATGACGCGCTGGCGGCTGGCGCCGTAGCGCAGCTTCACCTCGAGCGTGCGGAGCGGGCCGGTTCCGACCACCTCGTAGCCGTCGATGTATCCCTCGGCGGCGAGGATGCGGGCGATCTCTTCCTTGAATTTGGAGGTCGGCATGGACACCTTCTCATGCAACGCCTGATTGGCATTGCGGATGCGGGTGAGCATGTCCGAAACTGGATCCGTGAGCATTACCAGGAGGCCTTTCTCACACCGGGAAGTTCGCCCTTGTGCGCCAATTCGCGCACACAGATGCGACACATGCCGAACTTGCGAAGGAACGCCCGCGAGCGCCCGCAACGGCCGCAACGGGAGTACGCGCGCACCTTGAACTTGGGCGTCCGGTTCGCCTTGTTGATGAGGGACTTCTTCGCCATCACACACCTGCCTGCTGGGTCTGGGGGCGACGGAACGGGAAGTTGAACGCCTCGAGCAGGGCCCGGCCCCCCTCGTCGTCACTCGCCGTCGTGCAGATGGTGATGTCCATCCCGCGCACCTTGGTCACCTTGTCGAAATCGATCTCGGGGAAGATCAGCTGCTCGGTGACCCCGAATGTGTAGTTCCCGCGGCCGTCGAACGAGCGCGGGTTGAGCCCGCGGAAGTCACGGATCCGGGGGATCGACACGGAGATCAACCGATCGAAGAACTCCCACATGCGGTCGCCGCGCAGCGTCACCGAGATGCCGATGGGCATGCCCTCGCGCAGCTTGAAGTTGGCCACCGACTTCCGTGCCTTGTTCACCCGGGGCCGTTGCCCGGTGATGATCGCCAGATCGGTGAGCGCGGTGTCGACGATGCCCTTGTCGTTGACGGCATCGCCGAGGCCCATGTTCACCACGATCTTGGTGAGCCGGGGCACCCGCATGGCGTTGGCTACGCCGAGGCGCTCCTTGAGCTCGGCATAGATGCGCTCGTGGTACACCTGCTTCAGCCGGGCGGTCACAGGTCACCTCCGCACTTGGCGCAAACGCGCCGCTTGTGCCCGTCGGCATCGGTCTTGTGGCCGATCCGGGTGGGACCGTCGTTCGGGCAGACGATCATCACGTTGGAGGCGTCGATCGGCATGTCCTTGTCCACGATCCCGCCCTGCATGGTCTGGCCGCGCGGCTTGGTGTGCCGCTTGGCCGTGGCCACGCCCTCGACGATGATCTGGTTGGTCTTGGGGTACACCTGGGCGATGCGGGACTCCTTGCCCTTGTCCTTGCCCGAGATGACCTTGACGGTGTCGCCGCGCTTGAGCTGCATCACAGCACCTCCGGAGCGAGCGACACGATGCGCATGAACTTCTTGTCGCGCAACTCGCGGCCCACCGGGCCGAAGATGCGGGTGCCACGCGGCTGCTGCTGGTCGTTGATCAGCACGCAGGCGTTGTCGTCGAAGCGGATGTACGTGCCATCGGGGCGGCGGCGCTCCTTGTGGGTGCGGACGACGACGGCCTTGACCACCTCGCCCTTCTTCACCGTGCCACCGGGGACCGCATCCTTGACCGTGGCCACGATGACGTCTCCGATGCCGGCGTAACGGCGCGTCGAGCCGCCGAGGACGCGGATGCACAGCACCTCGCGCGCCCCCGTGTTGTCGGCGACCTTGAGCCGGGTCTCCTGGGCGATCATCGGGCACGCTCCACGATCTCCACGACGCGCCAGCGCTTGGTCTTCGAGAGCGGACGGGTCTCCATCACCCGGACCGTGTCGCCGACATGGGCGTCGTTGGCCTCGTCATGGGCCTGCAGCTTCTTCGTCGACTTCATCGTCTTCTGATAGATCTTGTGGCGGACCGAGTCGACGATCTCGACCGTCACCGTCTTGTCGCGCGCGTCCGACACCACGATCCCGGTGCGGGTCTTGCGGTTGCTCCGGTCGGTCATCGTCCCTGGCCCTCCATCTGCTGGTACGCCTCGATCTCTTGCTCACGCATCACCGTGGAGATGCGGGCCACTTCGCGGCGCACCATTTCGATCCTCGCCGTGTTGTCCAGCTGGTTGGTGGCCACCTGGAACCGCAGGTTGAACAGCTCCTGCTTCGACTCGGCGAGCTTGGTCTTCAATTCCTCATAGGAGAGGTCGCGCAAATCGGTGGTCTTCACACTTCCTCCCTTCGCACGAACTTGGTCTTCACCGACAACTTATGGCCGGCGAGCCGCAGGGCCTCACGAGCCAGCGGCTCGTCGACCCCGGAGAGCTCGAACATGACACGGCCCGGCCGCACCACCGCCACCCAGAACTCCGGGTTGCCCTTGCCGGAACCCATGCGGGTTTCGGCCGGCTTCTGAGTGACCGGCTTGTCCGGGAAGATCATGATCCAGACCTTGCCGCCACGCTTGATGTGCCGCGACAGCGCGCGCCGCGCGGCTTCGAGCTGGCGCGCCGTCAGCCGTC
>DNGH01000200.1 GCA_003486285.1 Actinomycetota bacterium | reverse complement strand
CAAGAAGGGCGACAAGGTCGTCTACCCCCATCACGGCGCCGCGACGATCATTGCCACCGAGAAGCGCGAGTTCAATGGCAAGCGGCAGGATTTCTTCGTCCTGCAGGTGGCGATCGATCAACTCATCCTGCGGGTGCCGGCGAGCCGATCGGTCGACCTCGGGGTGCGTCCAGTGATCTCGAAGACCGCGGCCAAGCGGGTCCTGGCCGTGTTCCGCACCGCCCCCGAAGAGGCCGGGGCCAACTGGAGCCGCTGGTACAAGCTGCTCACCGAGAAGATCAACAGCGGTGACATCTTCCAGGTCGCCGAGGTGGTCCGCGACCTCACCTTTGCCCAGCAAACCAAGGGAATCTCCCCTGCCCTGAAGCGAATGCTGTCCAAGGCCCGGATGATCCTCGCATCAGAGCTTCGGTTCGCCCTCAATCTGTCCGAAGAAGACGCAATGAAGCGTCTCGACAAGTCTCTCCCGAGGGTGGACGCCGACGAGGAGGAGTAGGCCGGCATGCTCATCGAAGCCGTCCGTCTCGTCGTCACCCTGGCCGCCACCGCAGTGGGCTTTTCCATTGGGCGCGGCGCCCCGGGGTGGACCGAGGCCGCCACCAATCCCGACACCGCCGCGGTGGTCGGCGCCCTCATCGGCGCCGGCGTCGGCTACGTGCTCGGTGGGCTCAGCGGTAGGTTGGTGCGGCGCAGCATCGACCGGGTCCCGGCGGTGGTGGATCGCGTCTCCGGTGCCCAGATGTTCGCCGGGGCGTTTGGCCTGGTCGCCGGTCTTCTGGTGGGGGCAGTGGCTGCGGTCCCCGCCATCGTGCTGCTCCCCGAGGTCGCCGGCTGGTCGATCGGTGCCCTATTGGTCATCGTGCTCGCCGCGGTGGGAGCCCGCGCCTTCGTCGCTCGATCTGAGGATCTGCTCGCAGCCGCCGGTCTGGCGAATCGACGCCGCCCCTCCCGCGAGGCCGAGGCCCCCCGCCATTTCGTCGTCGACTCCTCGGCCGCGATCGATGGCCGCATCCTGGATCTGGCCCGGACGGGGCTGCTGCGCGGCGAGGTCACCATCCCGGGGTTCGTCGTGGACGAGTTGCAGGGCATCGCCGACAGCGGGCAGATCAACCGCCGTAGGCGCGGGCGGCGCGGCCTCGATGTGCTCGAGGCCCTGGCCGAAGCTCCCGGGGTCCGGGTGGCGGTCGACGAACGCACCTTCCCCGGTCACCCCGAGGTCGATGCCAAGCTGCTCGCTCTCGCAGCTGAACTCACGGCCACTCTCGTCACCACCGACCACAACCTGGCACAGGCTGCGGGGCTGCGCGGCATCGAGGTACTCGATCCGCAGGCGATCGGTGAAGCCCTTCGCAGCGGCCCCCTCGCCGGGGATCTGGTCACTCTGGTGATCGAGAAGGCGGGGAGCGAACCCGGGCAGGGTATCGGTTACCTCGAGGACGGCACCATGGTGGTCGTGGAGAACGCCGCCTCCGCCATCGGCCACACGATCGACATCGAGATCGCTGGAGCCCTGCGCACGTCGATCGGACGCCTGCTGTTCGCCAAGCGAGCGGCGTGAACCTCTACGGGATCGTGGTTGCCGCCGGTCGCGGGGAGCGCTTCGGCGTACCCAAGGCGGGCCTGGTCGTCCAGGGTCTTTCGCTGTGGCAATGGGCGGTGGCCGCGCTCGAAGCTGCCGGCGCTGCAGGCGTGATCGTCGTCGGTGAGGTGCCGGGCGGGATTCCCGGTGGTGCCCGCCGCCGTGATTCGGTGGCGGCCGGTATGGCGGCGCTGCCACCCGATGCCACCCATGTGTTGATTCACGATGCGGCGCGTCCCCTGGCGACGCCGGCCCTCGCCACCGCCGTGATCGTTCGACTGGCCGTGGGCGACGTCGATGGGGTGGTGCCGGCGCTGCCGCTCGGCGACACGATCAAGCGCGTCGAGGGAGAGCGGGTGGTGGAGACGATCCAGCGCACCGGCCTGGTCGCGGTGCAGACCCCGCAGGGCTTCCGCCTGGAGGCGCTGCGCGCCGCGCATGCGGCCGATGCCGATGATGCCACCGACGATGCCCAACTGGTGGAGCGTCATGGCGGTAGCGTCGTGTACGTGCCGGGAGAGAGCACCAACCTCAAGATCACCTACCCGGAGGATCTCGCCTTGGCCGAGGCGCTGGCACCATGAGGGTCGGCTGGGGCGTGGATGCCCACCGCTTTGCCCCCGAGGGGTTCGTGCGCCTCGGCGGTGTCATCGTCGACGAGACTCGCGGGGTGATGGCGACCTCGGACGGCGATGTCGCCGCCCACGCACTCACCGACGCCGTGCTCGGGGCCGCCGCCCTGGGCGACCTCGGCGAGTTCTATCCCTCCAGTGACCCACGGTGGATCGACGAGGACAGCATGGTGATCCTGCGCGATGCCCTGGCGCGGGCCGCCGCCGCCGGGTTCCGGCCGACCAGTGTCGACGTCACCGTCGTCGCCCAATCCATCCGGATCGCTCCGCACCGCGACACTATCCGCACTGCATTCGCCGCAGCCTTGGGCATCCCGCTGACGGCCTGTTCGGTGAAGGCGACCACGACGGACTCGCTCGGCTTCATCGGGCGGGACGAGGGGATCGCGGCGCTGGCGGTGGTGGTGATGGATGAAGAGAGTCGCTGAGAGCTGCCCGCGGGAGGGTTACCGGTTACCGGTTACCCGTTACCGGGCACGGGACACCTGATACCTGATACCTGGCCCCTGGCACCCGGCACCCGGCACCCGGCACCTGGAACTGGTGACTGGCGACTGGTGACTGGCGACTTCTTCTCTACCATCGCCCCCCGATGCAGGTTTTCAACACCATGGGTCGGGTGCTTCAGGAGTTGGTACCCCGCACCCCGGGCGAGGTCTCGCTCTACGTATGCGGTCCCACCGTGCAGTCGGCTCCCCACGTCGGCCATGGCCGCCAGGCGGTGGCCTTCGACGTCATCCGCCGCTACCTGTCCTGGTCGGGGTTGCGGGTGCGGTACGTCACCAACATCACCGACGTCGAGGACAAGATCATCGCGGCCGCCCAGGCCGAGGGTGTGACTGCCGCGGACATCGCCCGGCGCACCACCGCGCAGTTCTTCGACGCCTACAACCGGCTCCGCGTGGCACCACCCGACTCGCTGGCATACGCCACGGAGCACATCCCGGAGATGATCGACCTGATCACCCGGCTCATCGCCGCCGGTCACGCCTATCCCGGCGGGGGTGACGTCTACTTCGCGGTGCGTTCGCTCCCCGGATACGGGAGGCTCTCCGGACGAAATGTCGACGAGATGGTGTCGGGGTCCCGCATCGAGCCTGGGGAGCACAAGCGCGATCCGCTCGACTTCGCCCTCTGGAAGGCGTCGAAGCCGGGGGAGCCGGTGTGGGAGTCGCCCTGGGGCCCCGGGCGACCCGGTTGGCACATCGAGTGCTCGGC
>DNGH01000307.1 GCA_003486285.1 Actinomycetota bacterium | reverse complement strand
CGGGTGTGATCGGTTTCGAGCGTGAGGTGGCGCAGAAGGCAGCCGGTCTGCGCACCCACATGCTGGTCGGCCTCGGTGCCGGGTTGTTCACACTCGTCGGCGTCACCGGGTTCGTCGGCTCCGACCCGGCCCGCGTCGCTGCCCAGGTGGTGGCCGGCGTCGGCTTCCTCGGTGCCGGCGCCATCTTTCGCCACGGCGTCACGGTGCGCGGCCTCACCACCGCCGCCGGGTTGTGGACCTCGGCGGCGGTGGGGATGGCCGCAGGGCTCGGCGAGTACGCGGTGGCCGTGGTCGCCACCGGGGTCGCCCTCGTGGTCCTCTACGTGGTGGGCGTGGTGCAGTGGTTGTTCCGGGGCAAGCGGGAACCGGCCACCGTCGTCCTCGAGGTGAAGCTCGGGGATCCCGATCATGTGATGGCAGCGAGCACCGCGGCGCGAGGCCTGGTGCAACCGCTGGGGAGCGTCATGGTCCAGGAGATCGGCTCGGGCAAGGCGATCCTCCGGGTTCGGGTCGAGCCCAGGGCGGCGGAGTCGCTGATGGTGCAGTTGCACTCGCTTCCCGGAGTGGAACGGGTCAGCCGGGTGGAGTGAGAAGTCGGGAAGTCACCAGTCACCAGTCACCAGTCACCAGCCAGACCGGATCGGCCGGTGCTTTCCGTGTCTGGCGGGCAGCGGGCAGCGGGCAGCCGCACTGACGGGTAACGGGTAACCGGCAACGGGTAACCTTCCTACCCCATGCCCCGTCGCATCCTCATCGCCAAGCCGGGTCTCGATGGCCATGACCGCGGGGCCAAGGTGATCGCACGGGCGTTGCGGGACGCCGGCAACGAGATCATCTACTCCGGCCTGCACCAGACCCCGGAGCAGATCGTCGAGACGGCTCTCCAGGAGGACGTCGCCGGGATCGGCCTGTCGGTGCTGTCCGGGGCCCACATGACCTTGTTCCCCCGGGTCGTCGAGTTGCTGCGGGAACGCGACGCCACCGACGTCGTCGTCTTCGGGGGAGGGATCATCCCCGCCGCCGACATCACCGCCCTCAAGGCGGCGGGCCTGGCCGAGATCTTCACCCCGGGGACGCCGCTCGCCGATGTGGTCGCCTGGGTCGACGCCAACGTCCCGGAGCGCTGAGCGTGGATCTCTTCGAGTTCCAGGGAAAGTCCCTGTTCGCCCGGGTGGGGGTCCCGGTCCCCGCCGGCAAGGTTGCCCGCACCCCCGAGGAGGCGCGTCAAGCGGCGACCGATCTCGGCGGCACCGTCGTCGTCAAGGCCCAGGTTCAGGTCGGGGGGCGCGGCAAGGCGGGTGGCATCAAGGTCGCCCAGGATCCCGACGAGGCCTTCGCCCGCGCCTCCGAGATCCTGGGGATGGACATCAAGGGTCACACCGTCCGCCTGGTGTGGGTGGAGCAGGCGTCGGACATCGCCGCCGAGTATTACGTGTCCTTCACCCTCGACCGGGCCGCTCGCAAGCATCTGGCCATGGTCTCGGCCAAGGGGGGGATGGACATCGAGGCGGTCGCCAAGGAGACCCCGGAGGCGCTGGCAAAGATGCACATCGACCCCGTGCTCGGTCTCACCAACTGGCAGGCGTCGGAGTTGGTCTATCGCGCCGGACTCGACCGCGAGACGGCCCGCAAGTCGGCGGCGATGCTGCAATCGCTCTACAAGGCCTTCGTCACCCTCGATTGCGACCTCGTCGAGGTCAACCCTCTGATCAAGACGGGCGGCGGTGAGATCGTGGCACTCGATGCCAAGGTCACCCTCGACGGCAACGCCTTCTTCCGTCATCCCGACTTCGAGTCGTTCCGTGAGGCCTTCACCCCCGATCCGATCGAGGAGATGGCCCGCCAGCGCGACCTCAACTTCATCAAGCTGGACGGGTCCGTGGGGATCATCGGCAACGGCGCCGGGCTGGTGATGTCCACCATCGACGTCGTTTCGCTCGTCGGAGGGAAGGCCGCCAACTTTCTCGACGTCGGCGGCGGCGCCGGGGCCGACACCATCAGCAACGCGCTCGAGGTGCTGACCCACGACCCGTCGGTCAAGGCGGTCCTGATCAACATCTTCGGAGGCATCACCCGCTGCGACCTGGTGGCGCGGGGCATCGTCGAGGCGATCGGGCGTCTCACCCTGCCCTGGCCGATCGTGGTGCGCCTCGACGGCACCAACGCCCCCGAGGGCCGCGCCATCCTGGCGGCGGTCACCTCCGACCAGGTGATCCCGGCGGCGACGATGCGGGAGGCGGCGGAGCGGGCGGTTGCGCTTGCAGCAGGGACGAGATGAGTCACCAGGCCCGGGCTGCCCGCTACCCGCTACCCGCTACCCGCCAGAGGGTCTCTGGCGGGCGACGGGCGACGGGTGACGGGCGACGGCCGAGCGGAGCGAGGCCATGAGTATCTACATCGACCGATCCACGCGTCTTCTGGTCAGCGGCCTCACCGGGTCGCAGGGGCGTTTCCATGGGCTGCGCAACCGGGCCTCGGGCACCAACGTCGTCGCCGGGGTGACGCCGGGGCGCGGCGGCAGCGACGTCGAAGGGATTCCGATCTTCGACAGCGTCGCCGAGGCGGTCGCAGCCACCGGGGCCAACACGACGATGGTGTTCGTGCCCCCGGCGTTCGCCGCCGACAGCATCCTGGAATCGGCGGCGCATCCCGGGATCGAACTCATCGTCGCGATCACCGAGGGCATCCC
>DNGH01000304.1 GCA_003486285.1 Actinomycetota bacterium | reverse complement strand
ACCGCCACGACCGTGTCGGCGCCGCCCAACGCGGCGCGTCGGGCGAGTTCGATGGCATGGCCGGGATGCTCGGTGGCGAGCACGGTGGGCTCGGTCCCGGCGGCGGTGAGTGACTGCACCAGGCGGGGAAGCTCCCGACCCACCCGGCCTCGCCCCGCCCGGGGATTGACGACCAGAACGGTGCGCGGCATGAGTCGAGGCTACTCCGGGGCAGGGAGGGCTTCAGATGCCGCCTGCAGTGCCGAAACTTCCTGGGGGATATTTCATAGGAAGGCATCTCGTGGGAGCGATGCGGGCTTGGACGCGAGCCCATCAGCCGGAGTCACGGATCCTCGTGCTTGCCGCCGCCATGGTCGTGGTGGCGATCCCCTTGCACGTGTTCACCCTGGGTCGCGCCTTGCCCACTCCTCCGCTCGCCCTGCCGTGGTGGGCGATCGCCCTCGGCTTCCTGATCTCCGAGTCGTTCTCGATCGCGCTCCACGTCAAGGGTGACGCCCACAGCGCCACGTTCTCCGAAATCCCACTGCTGATCGGTCTGGCTGCGGCCTCGCCGACGGGGTTGATCTTCGGCCGCCTGCTCGGTTCCGGCCTCGCTCTGGTGACCCGCAACGGGTCGCGCGGTCCGAAACTCGGCTTCAACCTCGCGCTGTCCTACCTCGACTCGACGATCGCCCTGACGATCTATCACGGCCTTCTCGCCGAACATTCCCCGGTCTCCATCTTCGGGCTCGGGGTTGGGGCACTCGCCCTGGGGGCGACGCTCGTCATCAATGGCGCCCTGGTCGCCGCTGCCATCCTGGTGACCACCCCGGACCGTCCTCCCGCGGCGGTGGTGCGATCGCTCGGCCTGGGCATGGCCATGTCGGGTGCCGCCTCGGTGGTGGCGCTGGGAGGCCTGGCGGTCTTCTGGCGGGAGCCGATCACGCTCGCCGGCGTGCTCGTCGCCGGTGCCGGGCTGTACAGCGCGTTTCGCTGGTACGGCTCGCTGACCCGTCGTTTCGAGGACCTGGAGGCGCTCCACCAGTTCACCAGCGCCGTGGACGGCGCCGCCGACACCGATGAACTCCTCGAGGTGACCCTGTCCCAGACGCGGCGCCTCTTCTCGGCGCGCTTCGCCGAGGTGGTCCTGATGCGCGGCGTGGAGTCGATCGTCACCTCGAGCGAGGGCGCAGTGCCCTCGCAACGCCGCCCGGCACCGCCGGCAGTCGTCGAGGCGATGGCGGACGACTCCGACCCCATTCGGGTGGTGGCGTTGCTCGCCGAGGCTCCGGGGATGATCGCCGACCACTACCGCAGCCGGGGGGTGCAGGATGCGATGGTGGCCCGGATGCCGGGAGACGGCGATACCGCCGCGATGATCGTGGTCGGGTCGCCGGATCGCTCTCGCTTCGGCAAGGACGACCTGCGGCTCTTCGACACGATGGCCCGCCAGGCCCGGGTGGCGTTCGAGCGCGGCCGGCTGGTCGACCGGCTGCGCCGCGAGATGACGTACAAGGAGCACCAGGCGCTCCACGACGCCCTCACCGGTCTCCCCAACCGACTCCACTTCACGATCGTGGTCGAGGAATCGCTGCGCCGGGCTCGGGAGAGCGGGACCCGGGTGGCGGTGCTGCTGATCGACCTCGACCGCTTCAAGGAGGTCAACGACACCCTGGGCCACGAGCGTGGCGACGTCCTCCTCCAGGAGCTTGCCCTGCGCCTCTCCGAGGCGGTGGGCGACGACCTGATGGCACGCCTCGGCGGTGACGAGTTCGGCATCGTCCTCCAGCAGGTGCGAGGCATCGCCGAGGTCTCCGAGTGGGCCCGCCGCATCAGTTCGATCCTGCAGCGCCCGTTCTTCAACGAGGGCCTCGCCATCCAGGTCACGGGGAGCATCGGCATCGCCCTGGCCCCCGAACACGGCACGGATGGGGCGACCCTGCTGCGGCGCGCCGATGTCGCCATGTACGAGGCGAAGGAGGGCGGATCGGTCTTCGAGGTCTACGACCCGCAGCGGGATCGTTACAGCACTCGCCGGCTCGCCCTGGCCGGGGAGTTGCGTGACGCCATCGAGGTCGGAGCGCTGGCGGTCCACTACCAGCCCAAGGCCTCGATGGCCGACGGATCGATCGTCGGCGTCGAGGCACTGGCCCGCTGGCTCCACCCCCGCCACGGGTTCGTGCCTCCCGATGAGTTCATCGGCCTTGCCGAGCGCACCGGGCTGATCCGGCCCCTGACCGAACACGTCCTGCGGGTCGCCTTCCGGGATCGAACCCGCCTGGGCGCCGACGGTTTCAGTCTCGGGGTTGCGGTGAACATCGCGGCGTCGTCGCTCAACGATCCCGACTTCCCGGACCTGGTGGCGCGACTGATCGGAGAGCATGACGTCGATCCCCAGGCGGTCACGCTCGAGGTGACCGAGACGACGATGATGGCCGACTCGGCGCGCGCCCGACTGGTGCTCGGATCCCTCGACGAGATCGGGGTGACCCTGTCCATCGACGACTTCGGCACCGGCTACTCGTCGCTCGCCTACCTGAGCAGCCTCCCGGTCGACGAGGTGAAGATCGACCGCTCCTTCGTGATGGACATGGCGGTGGACGAGCGTCTCGTCAAGATCGTCACCTCCACTGCGGGCCTGGTGCACTCCCTCGGGCTGCGGGTGGTGGCGGAAGGGGTCGAGAACCGCGGCACCTGGGATCTGTTGCGGGCGGCCGGGTGCGACCAGGCGCAAGGGTTCTTCTTGTGTCGTCCCCTCGGCTACACCGACCTGGTGGCCTGGCTCGCCGCGGGGAGCCATGTCCGCGGGGACGTCGGCCCGCGGCTCCCCAGCGGGCTCGCCGGCGACTGAGCGGGTTCCGGTACGGACCTCGGCATCTGGCAGACTCCCAGGATGCGGCGTCTGCTGATCGCGGTGGGGGCCACCACCGTCCTCCTCGCCGCCGCCGCGGTCGTCTACATCCTCGTGTTCGCCAACGCGGCGACGCCGGTGGATCGCTCCGCGGTGACCGCAGCGGTGGTTGGTTCGGAGCCCGGCGACCTCGGGGTCTACGTGTACGCCACCACCGGCTTCGAGGCGGTCGATGCCCTGGCCGGGGCGCGCCACGAGTACCCGGCGGAGACCTACCTGACCATCTCTTTGGGCGAGTGCGGCCGGGTGGTGCGCTGGAACGCTCTCGACGAGCGCTGGGACGAGTGGGAGCACTGCGGTCCCGGGGGCGCCATCACCCGCAGCCGCAACTACCACGACTGGTTCGGAGTGCCCAACCTCGACGAGCAAGTGTGTGCCGAGCCACTGCCCCTGGTCCCGACCGCTCCGGTGACGGTGGTCTGCACGACGGGCGACATCACCGAGACCTTCGAGTCGACTCCGATGGGTGAGGAGACCCTCACGATCGGCGGCGTGGCGGTGGCGACCCGGTGGGTTCGCGTGGTATCCGAACTCACCGGAGTGACGAGCGGTGATTTCCAGGCCGACCTCTGGGTGCTCCCCGGGACGGTTCTGGTGGTGAAGATGGTGGTGGTGCGCCACAACACCACCGAGACCCAGATCGGCACCGTCGGCTACGAGGAGGCGTACACGGTGACGCTGACCTCGCTCGACCCGGGACGGTGATCGGTCCGTTTCTCGGGTGAAGATCGCTCTTCGGCCTGCCGATGGTTTGGGATGCACCGCATCACCTGGTGGCATCGCTGGGGCCGCACCGGCGTCATTGCCGCCGTCTCGGGCGCCATCGCCTACTTCGCTTTTGGCGTCCACCGGGAGGTGCCGCTGCTGGATTGGTTCGACCTGGGGATCCACGAGGCGGGGCATCTGCTCGGAGCGTGGCTCCCCGAGTTGGCGATGTTCATGGCGGGTTCGTTCGCCCAGGTCGCGTTCCCGCTCGCCATGGCCGCCTACTTCGGGCTGCGGCGCCGCGACCCCGCGGCCGCGGGCCTGTGCCTGGTGTGGGCGGGCGCCTCGGCCTGGGACGTGTCGGTCTACGCCGCCGATGCCGTGTCGCAGCGTCTGCCACTGGTCGGCGGCGGCGAGCACGACTGGGCCTACATCCTCGGCCACTTCGATGCGCTGCATCTGACCGAGCGGATCGCCTCCGGCATCGAGGCAGGAGGCATGGCCCTCGCCTTCACCGGGTTCAGCCTGCTGGTGTGGGCGGTGCCCGCCGGCCTCAGGCTGCGTTCGCCGGTACCCGTGGTGGCGCCGCCGCGCCGAGCGGTCCTCGCGGGGGAGGATCCCTGGGCGGCGGCGTCGCAGCTGCCCTTCCGTCACCAGGGCCCGCGGCCTCAGGGTGCGGGCTCGTCGTCCCGGGTCGGCTGAGC
>DNGH01000192.1 GCA_003486285.1 Actinomycetota bacterium | reverse complement strand
ATGGTCATATGGTCAGACCATAACACCCGGGGGCACGGCCGACTCCGGGGCGTTTGGCCGTTTCCGGCCCTCGTCGCCCGTCGCCCGTCGCCCGCAAGAACGGCTGTCACTCCGGATCGGCCGCCGAGCACTTGCTGCAGGCCGGTTCAGCAATCAGGGTCGGCTGGGCTGGCCACCTCGGCACGTTCCTCTTCGCGGGCGACGGGCGGCGGGCGACGGGCGACGCCGCCTACCCCCAGTGACTCTCCCCCAACTTGATACTCACGCTCTTCTGCCTCAGGAACTCCCAGATGGCGTCGGGGCCTTCGCTCATGCCGTCTCCGCTCGCCTTGTAGGGGGACCGGCTCACCTCGAAGGCGGCGGTGTAGTAGTGGTTGATGAACACCTGCGCCGCCTCGATCGCCTGGGCGGCGAGGTGGGCGGTTTTGGCGTTCTCGGTCCACACCGCCGACGCCAGCCCGTAGCGGGTGTCGTTGGCCATGGCGATCGCCTCGTCGAAGTCCTTGAAGGACGACACCGAGAGCACCGGGCCGAAGATCTCCTCCTGGGCGATCGAAGCCGAGTTGGGCACCCGGTCGAAGATGGTCGGTGACACGAAGAAGCCCTTCTGCAGGGCGGGGTCGGCCGGGGTGCCGCCGCCGGTGACCAGTTGTGCCACCTTCTTCCCCTGCTCGATGAAGTCGAGGACCCGTGCCTTCTGCGCCGCGCTGATGACGGGGTTCATCATCGCGTTGGCCTCGGGACCGCCGATGGTGATCCCCTCGGCCTTCTCCACCAGGCGCCCCACGAACTCGTCGTGGATCGACTCCTGCACGAGCAGGCGGGACCCGGCGACACAGATCTGGCCGGAGTTGGCGAAGATCGCCAGGATCGCCCCGTCGAGGGCGGCCGCCATGTCGGCATCGGCGAACACGATGTTCGGCGACTTGCCACCCAATTCCATCACCGTGCGCACGTTGTTGCGGGCGGCGTTCTCGGCGATGCGACGCCCGGTGACCGTGGAGCCGGTGAAGTAGATGGCGTCGAAGCCGGGATGGCTTGCGAAAAGGTCGCCCATGCCGCTGCCCCGCCCGGTGACGACGTTGAACACGCCCGGCGGCAGACCGCAATCGAGGCACAGCTCGGCGAACTTGAGCATGGTGATCGGAGCCTCACTCGACGGCTTGACCACCACGGAGTTGCCCGCGGCCAGAGCCGGGGCGATGGTGCGGCTCCCGATCCAGAGCGGGCCGTTCCAGGGGACGATGTGCCCGGTGACGCCCATGGGCTCGCGCAGGGTGTAGGAGAGGAACTGGCCGGGGGTGACGAAGGTATCGCCCCGAATCTTGTCTGCCATGCCGGCGTAGTACTCGAAGCGCCGGGCGACCACGTCGTGCATGGTCCACAGCCCGGTGCCCATCGATTCGCCGAGATTGAGCCCGTCGAGGTGGGCGAACTCCTCGGCGCGGGCCTTGATGGTCTCGGCGATGCGAAACAGCACCTGGGTGCGGACCCGGGGATGGGTGTTGCGCCACACCGCCAGGCCCTGGCGAGCCGCCGCCACGGCCCGATCGAGATCGGCCTCGACCCCGTCGGGGATCGTGGTCAGCACCTCGGCGGTGGCCGGATTGACCACCTCGAGCCGGTCGCCGCTTCCGTGATGCCACTCGCCGTCGATGAACATGGCGAGGTCCTCGATCGGATGCTTCGAAATGGCCGTGCTCCCTTCACTCTGCCCGCGGCGCAGCCGAACCTCCGGCGTGCGCCGCGAGGGTTACACCTCTCCGCCCTCGCGGTAGAACTTGACCCACTTGATGATGTCGTCGACGTCGGCCGACAGCTCCATCAACCCGACGTGCTCCTGGTAGAGCGCCGGGTCCATCTGGGCCTTTATCTCCGGTTCGAGGATGTGATACACAGGAAGTCCCAACGGGACTCCGGCCAATGGACCCGCCCAGGTCGGGTCGCCTCGCGTGACGGTCTCGGCGAAGAGACCGGCGCTGTTGGAATCGGGCTGGCCGAGGATGACGATCATCTCGCCCGTGCCCTTCTCCTCCGCAAGGCGACTCACGTTCGCCTGATCATCCAGGTCCATGGCACCGCCG
Source organism: Actinomycetota bacterium (assembly GCA_003486285.1). Classification (GTDB taxonomy): domain Bacteria; phylum Actinomycetota; class Acidimicrobiia; order Spongiisociales; family UBA11373; genus UBA11373. The sequence continues at coordinate 2,947 of DNGH01000192.1, read as the reverse complement.
GCAGTTCAGACAAAGCACTGCGTGACGCTGAAGACGACACTCGCACCGGCCGATTCCGCCAGCAGCTTGAGGCTGGGTCCGTTGACCCCCTCACGCTCGCCGATGGCAACGACCTGCTTGCCCTTCAGTTCCATGGAGTGATGCACCTCCTCTCTCAACTAGTGGTCTTCGAACCCGGCTCGACGACGAACGAGACGCCATCGACCAGTTGCGTCATGCGCCCCAGGAACAGGCTCCCCTTCGCCACGATCATCGCATTCTGCAACTCCCCCCGGTGCATGGCGGCCTGGGCATGCCCCAGATACGGCACCCCCGCCGGGATGTGCCCCTGGGTCGGGGCGAATCCGGGCATGCCGTGACGCGTCGTGAACTCCTCCATCTGATCCCGGGCGATCTCACCGCGAAACACCGCCATCGCCGCCAGCGTGCGGTAGTTGGTGCGGGGGACGTCGCCGCTGTCCCCCGGCTCGGTGATCTCGGGGTTGTGCATCTCGACGGCGTAGCGGCCGATGTCGGTCATCTTCAGGCCGGCCCGGTCGAGGGGGTCGATCACGAGCGCCTGGTAGATCGCCTGCGCTGAGGATCCGGCGCCGATCGGGTGCCTGCCGGTGAGGTCGAGCCGCAGCCGCATCCCGGTGCCGTCGTCGGGCCCGACGATGAAGGCCATGCCTGCCAGGCAGTCCTCCATCACGGGGACGCCGTTGCGAAGGTGGGCCCGGAACTTCATCCCCATCTTGGCCTGCGAGCCTCCCCCCAGGACCACGACGTACTCGTGCAGGCCTGCGGCGACCATGGCCGCTGCCGTGATCAGCCCGTGGACCGGCGCCGAGCAGAAGGCCTTGATGTCGTAGCCGGTGGCATTGATGCAGCCGACCACTTCACCCACGGCCTTGGAGAGGCTGCCCCCGCCGCGCTGGTAGCGATCCCCCACGGCCTCCTCGCCGGTGTTGAGGAGCCAGTCGACCGCGGCGGGGTCGAGGCCGCGCCCCGCCAGCACCCCGGCGACGGCGAGGACCGCGGTCGCCTTGCAGGCCAGGTTCTCGAAGAGAACGTGGGCATCGAGCGAGGCATCCTGCTCGTGCACCGCCTTGAGGAACCCGGCGGTGCGGCCGTGGTGGTACAGCGGCATCCCGCTGCCGGCGGCGATCAGGGCATCGAGCTCCCCGGCAGGCGTCGCCACGATCCGGTCCAGGCGGTGCGGGAACACCCCCTCGAGGGCGCTCCGGGCCTCGGCCGCCAGGGCCGCGTCGATGGCGATGAGGTCGAACTCGTCGCTGAGCTTCATCAACCCGTAGAGCGCCGCCTGGGGGATCATCCGCCCGAATCTCCCCTGAGCCGACGCCCCGGCCACGGGATGCTCGGTCCACGGCCGCGGGATCGCGGCGAGATCGTCGGGGGTCAGGTTGCCGATGAAGGTCTGGTTCGGCGGATAGGCGAGGACTTCCTCCCAGGGACGCAAGGCCGCGGTGAGCTGGTCGAGCAATTCGGGGCTCGATTCGATCTCGCGGGTCGGCTTCGACCCGTAGCGGACGAAGTCGGGGCCGTGAGCGAGGATGTAGTGCGAGGCGAGGATCGCGGGGTCGGGCATGGTCCTCTCTACCAGTCGGGGAAGATCTGTGCTTCGGCGATCGGCGTCGCCACGGCCTTGAGGGCCTTGTGCACCTGGCGCTGGCGCCAGGCGAACTCGTCCTCCGGGGTCTTGGTGGGATCACCCAGGGTGTGCGGGATCAACCCCGAGGCGAGGATGCGGTTGGCGCCCGCCACCTTGGCCATCGAAGTCATCGCAGTGACCATCGCCGCCGGAATCCCGTTCTTCTCGATCATCTTGGCCAGCGTTGCCCCGCAACGCGTTCCCGTCCCTCACGTGCTGGTGGCGATGACCGCCTGCACCCCGTCGGCGATGAGTTGCCTGGCGATCTCCTCGCCCATCCGCTCGGCGTGGGCCACCGTGGTCCCCGTTCCGGTGGTCACGTAGAAGTACTCGTGGACCCCGCCGATGACGCCCTCGGCGGCCAGGGCGCGCAGCGCATCCACCGGCACCATGCGGTCGGGGTCGGCATCGACCCACTGCGAGTCGTAGCCGGCGTGGATGGAGCGGAAGGCCGGGTCCTGGTTGCGCTCGAGCATCGCCAGCGGATAGCGCGCCCAGCGGGTGGCGCTCGACGACTCGATGCGATCCGGGTTGTCCTCCGGGACCAGTCCGCCCTCGGTCACCAGGGCCACGATCGCCTGGGAGAGGTCGACGACCGGCGCCGCCGGGGGCACCGGTTCGGCCTGCTGGGGCAGGGCCACCTCGGTCAGATACGGCTCGCCCCGCAGCTTGGCGACCAGCATGGCGACGGCCCGCCTCCCCGCCGGGACATCGGCCACCCAGGACTTGCGGAACCCCATCGGGATCCGACCCTCGTCGGCCGCGGGTCGCAGCCCGGCATCGTCTGCCAGTCGCAGCCCGACGGCGGCGATGCCGGCCAGGGCGGATTGCATGCTGCCTGCCGAGTCGCCGGTGGCCACCATCACCACGCGGCTCCGGTAGACGTCGACTGCGGGAGCCTCGGGGAACATCCCGGTGACCGTGGGGATCCCGAGCCGCTCCTTCACCGCGGCACACACCGCGGCGCAGGCGAGGCCGTAGCGTCCGGCGTTGAAGGCCGGACCGGCCACGAAGAGATCCGGTGCCGCGGCGGCTACCGCCGCCACCACCGCCTCGGTGTTGGCGTCGGGATCGGCATGGAAGGCGTTGTCCCCGCACACCAGCGTGGCGACCACTTCGGCCCGGTCGCCCCAGGTCATCTGCAGGGCCCGGCCCGGCCCCACCGCCCCCGGCCGCACCTCGAACGGGGCATCGGCCTTGTCCTCGCCCCCGATCCCGGCGAAGAATTGGTTCAGATAGTGCACGACTCTGATCAACGCGATTCACTCCTGTCGCGCCAGAGGGGTCGCCCGTCGC
>DNGH01000082.1 GCA_003486285.1 Actinomycetota bacterium | reverse complement strand
CCGCTTATCGCTCCACGACCCGGCGCGGCGGGTGCCTGCCGGGCCCGGCGCTGAGGCCGAGCACCCACACCAGACCCAGGCCGAGAATCTCCACGAGGTGCGGCGCCTCGCGCCCCAGGGTGCTGGCGCCCATGATTAGATCCACCACGGCGGCTCCGGCGAGGGTGACCGTGAAGGCCGCCGCCACCGGCACCACGCCGTAGGCACGGTCCGGGCGCCACGCCACGAACAGGAGCACCACACCGAGGGCAAAACCGAAGGCGTGCTGATGGCGGGACAGGTGGCGGATCAGGATGTCGGTGCCGCTGTCGAGCATCCCTGGCAGATGCCACACGATCAGCAGGAACCCGCCCCAGGCCAGGGCAAGACGGATCCAGCGATACCGGGAGAACCCCCGGGGCAGCGTCGCCGCCACCCTGCGGGTGAGTCCGCGGACGGGTGCCGGCTCCATCCCGATTCGGGTCAAGGCGTGGGCATCGTCCCGCCACTGTCGACAGGCCGCACACCCGGCGACATGGGCTTCGAGTTCCGGAGACGGCACCAGATCGCCATCCATCGCCGCGGACAGCAGAGTTCGGGCCTCGCCGCATTGCATGACCATCAGGTCGCCCCCAGTCCCGCCTCCGGTTCCCGCACCGCAGGCGGCAAGACGGTGTTCCAGTTGATACCACACCGCTCCCGGCCCGGCAGGATGTGACATTGGTCCCCGGGGGGGACGCGCGTCTCGCTGCTTCACTGGAGGCGTGGAGGGAATCACCGTGCTAGCCCTGCGCGCCAAGGCGGGGGATCGTCGCGCCCTCGAGGACTTCGTGGCCGCCACCCAACCCGGTGTCTGGCGACTCTGCCGGTTCCTCGGGTCGCCCACCGACCCCGACGACCTGACCCAGGAGACCTTCGAACGGGCGCTCCAATCCCTGCACCGCTTTCGCGGTGACGGCGACGCCCGCTCCTGGATCCTCGCCATCGCCCGGCGGGTGTGCGTCGATGCCACCCGGCGCAGTGCCCGCCAGCGCCGCCTCGCCGACCGCTTGATCGCCGCCACGCTCGCCGAGAGCCACCGCGACGCCCACTGGCTCGAGGTGGAGGAGCTCCTGGCGGCCCTGGATGAGGAACGCCGCGAGGCATTCGTGCTGACCCAGTTCGTCGGGCTCTCGTATGAGGAGGCCGCCGAGGTCGCCGGGGTTCCGGTGGGGACCATCCGGTCCCGGGTCTCCCGGGCCCGCAACCAGCTGCTCGACCAGCACGCACGCGACCGCGCCGCCACCGCCTGAATCGGCCACATCTCCCACAAAGTCTGGGAACCGCGCCCCGGCGCGAAGCGACTCCTTCTACGTGAAGTCCCCGCAAAGTGGAGGTCGGTGTATCAGGAGTCTGCGAGGGGTGGCGTTGCTGGCCGCTCTGATACTGGTGATCCCCGCCTGCGGCGACGATGCCGAGGGCATCACCGTTGAGGGTGCCTGGGCCCGCAACAGCCCGCTGACCACAGGTGCCGGAGCCGGCTACCTGAAGATCACGAGCCCGCTCGCCGACACCCTGGTCGGCATCACCCTCGACGCCACAGTGGCCGAGATGGGTGAACTCCACGACGTCGTCGAGGTGTCCACCGGCACCACGATCCCCGGATCGATGGACCTGGGCACCGGCATGATGATGATCCCGATCGACGCGATCCCGCTCCCCGCAGGCGAGCAGGTGGTCCTCGAGCCCGGTCATCTGCACCTGATGTTCGTTGGACTGGCCGGCCCGCTCGAGATCGGCCAGAAGTTCGACGTGACCCTCCAATTCGAGACTGGGGACGATCTCGTCGTCGAGTTCGAGGTCAGGGAGGAAGCCCCCTGAGCCAACTCACCGAGTCCGAAGGCGCCGGCCCCGACAAGCACTGGCCTGATTCCCTCCCAGGATCCAAGACCAACTGATGCACCGGACCGGCGCCTTCGCTTGTGCCGGGGCCCGGGTGCCGGGTGCCTGGACCGGGTACCCGCTCAGGTTGGTGCTCGGCTCGCCGTCCATAGACTGAAGTGATGCTCGACGACTTGATCCGTTGGTTCCACGTCCTGGCCGCCGCAGTGTGGATCGGGGGAATGATCACCGTCGCCGCGCTGGTGCCGGTGCTGCGCAAGGCCGGCGTGGAGCGATCGGTGATCCAGGCCGCCGCCCGCCGGTTTGGCGCCGCCGCCTGGATCGCCCTCACCGTCTCGGCCGTCACCGGTGTGATCCAACTGTCTCGGCTCGGGGTCGAGGTCCGCGGCAATACGGTGTTGATGATCAAGCTGGCCCTGGTCGGGCTGTCGGTCGGCCTCACCTTCGTCCATCAGGAACTCGCCCGCGCCGTGTCCCCGTCAGTGCGCGGCATCATGGAGGGCCTGCTTCTGCTGCTCGGCCTGGGGATCCTGTACGCCGCGGTGTCGCTCTATTAGAGCCGACAGCTCACAGCCAACAGCTGACAGCTGACAGCAATACCCCCTACCGACGAGGCTTCGCCTCGTCGGCTCCCCCACAAGGGGGGAGCGATTGTCTCCTCGCCCCTCGCGGACGATCGAGTGACGGGTAACGGGTAACTACTTCAGCACTTCCCCCAGC
>DNGH01000083.1 GCA_003486285.1 Actinomycetota bacterium | reverse complement strand
CCGACCGGAAACCCGATCACCTCATCCACGTCGTAGGTGAACGCGGTCGATCGATACAGGGTGCCGAGATCGGCCCAGACCCCACCATTGGTGCGATAGCGGCCCATCCAGGCGAAGGACACCGTCACCCGATACGAGTCGAGGGTGGGATGACAGCGGAAACCGGCGGGATGCCGGGTGCGATACGACTCCGGACAGGTCTTCAGGGCGTAGGCATGGCTTGCTCCCGAGCCGAAGGTCGCCGTGGCCGAGTACGAGATGGTCGGGGTCCCGTCACCCCAGGCGATCGGAACCCGGGCGACGTACGCCTCGACCTCGAGGAACCGCCCGTCGGGGAGCGTCTCGCTGTGGCGCAGCGGATAGGCACGGGGCGCGGTGACGATGCTCCCCAGGTTGGTGATCCCCACCGTCGGCCGGATCTCGGGCACCGGGATGCGCAGCGGAAACGTGCGAAACACCTCCCAGGCCCGGGTGGTGACGCTGGTGCCTCCGCCCGAGGGGCACTCGGGGTACTCGAACCGGGTCCAGATGATGTCGGCATCGTTGGCCGGGTGGAGCCCATCCAGCCCGGGCGGATAGCGCGACCAGTACCAGCAGGTCCCGATCACGGGATCCACCCGGGTGCGCAGATAGCGATACGGCGGCAGAGTCGAGGTGGTGCTCGACGATCCCCCGTACCAGCAGTTGATGCCGTCGATGCTGTAGTCGCACCCTTCGGCGGCATCCGCCCGCGAGTCTCCCCATCCCATCGCGGCGAGAGCCGTCGTCGCCGCCACAACCAAGATCACTATGGGCACCGCCAGCCGTGCGCCGATGACGCGCACGATCATGGTGCGCACCGTATGCTCTGGCCGCCTCTCCCGCAATACCCCTGTGAGGGACCATGACCGAGCCGACCATCCGCACGGGCACCCCGAACGACTTCACCCGGATGGTCGCCCACTTCGACCTGGTCTTCGGCGAGGCGCCGAACGACGAGGGCCTGGACAACTTCAAGCAGTGGCTCGAGTTCGACCGGGTGATCCTGGCCGAAGATGCCGGTGAGCTGGTCGGCACCGCCGGCGCCAACTCCTACCGGGTGACCGTGCCGGGCGGAGACACCGTGGCTGCGGCGGGCCTGACGATCGTGGCGGTGCGCCCGACTCACCGTCGATCGGGTCTGCTGCGCCGGATGATGCGCCGCCACCTCGAGGACGTTCGTGATCGGGGTGAGGCGGCGAGCATGCTCTACGCCTCCGAGTCGTCGATCTACGGCCGGTTCGGCTACGGCTCGGCGGCTCCCAGTGGCGAGATCTCGCTGCAACGCAGTCACGGTGCATTCCGCCGTGACATCCCGGCCGCACGGGGCACGTATCGACTCCTCGACCTCGCCGCGGCCGACGCGATCATGCGGCAGATCCATCCCCTGGCCACCGCCGGAGTGCCGGGAGCGTTGGTGCTCCGGGAGCCGGACTGGGTGCGGCGGATGGTGGACTATCCGAGTCGCCGTGAGGGCCACACCCCATGGCGGGTGCTGATCTACGACCGCGACGGCGAGCCGCGCGGCTATGCCCGCTATCGCCAGAAGGACGGTTGGGGCGACGGTGGCCCGGAGGGCACGGTGGCGGTGCGTGACGTCCAGGCTCTGGACGGTGAGGCGTTCGTTGCGCTGTGGCGCTTCCTCCTCGACATCGATCTTTCCATGACGATCGCGGCGACCCACCGCCCGGTGCCGGACCCGCTCCGTCTCCTCCTCGCCGACCCCCGTCGGCTCGTCGAGAAGAGCTCCGATGGCCTCTGGGTGCGCCCGCTGGACGTGCCCGCGCTCCTGGCGGCGCGCCGCTACCGGGTTCCCGGATCGGTGGTCATCGAGGTGAGCGACGAGTTCTTCGAGGCCGGGGGCCGCTACCAACTCGAAGGCGGGCCCGATGGCGCCACCTGCGAACCCACCGCTGCCGCTGCCGAGATTTCACTTGGCGTCGAGCAGCTCGGCGCGGTGTATCTCGGCGGGCAAGCGCTGGACGATCTCGCCTGGGTGGGTCTCATACAGGGAGATGCCGCGGCGATTCGGCGCGCCAATGACATGTTCTCCTGGCCGATCACTCCACACAACACGCTGCACTTCTGACCCGCATGGCACACGACGCGATCCTCGAGCAACTCCGGCGACCGGTATCGCCCGACGAGTACCGCGAGATCCGGGACACCTGGAAGCGCCACTCGATCGCCGAGGATGCCCGCGACATCCCCGGGCTCATGTCGACCCTGACGCCCGACTGCGTGTACGAACTGGTCCAGACGGGACACCGCTGGACCGGACACGAGGGCGCCACCGCGTTCTATCTGGAACTCCTCGGCGCCTTCCCCGATGTCGTCTTCGACCTGACCGACATCGTGATCGGCCCGCAGGGGGTGTGCGAGATGGCCGACGTGACCGGCACCCACCTCGGCTCGTGGCTCGGTGGGGAGCCGACCGGGCTGCCGGTGGCGTGGCGGGTGGTGATCTTCTTCCCCTGGGATCCGAACGCGCGCCGGTTCCGCGGGGAGAAGGTGTGGTCGCACAGCGACGACCCGGTCACGCTGGCGATCCTGGCTGGAGGCCCCGTCTAGACCAGGAAGTAGGCCAGGGCTCCGAACCCGATGCAGTAGAGCGCGAAGGGCAGGAGCCCGAAGTGGCCGATGATGCGGATCAGGGTGGCGATGGCGAAGTAGCCCGAGGCCGCGGCGACGACCATGCCCACCAGGACCTCGGCGTCGAATCCGCCCTGATCGATCAGATCGAGCAGCTCGAGCCCGCCGGCACCGAGGATGGCCGGCACTCCGAGCAGAAATCCGAGGCGTGCGGCCTCGGGGCGGCTCATCCCCTGAACCAGGCCACCGGTGATCGTCATGCCGGAACGGCTGATCCCGGGGAGCAGGGCGAACGCCTGGGCCATACCCATGATGGCGGCATCACCCGTGGTCACATCGGCCACCCGCCGCTCGCCATCGGCGAGGCGGTGTGCCGCCAACAGGATCACCCCGGTGATCACCAGGCAGATGGCCACGATCCAGGGTTCGGTGAACACCACCTCGATCGGACTGCGCAGAGTCAGTCCGATCACGGCGGCCGGGATCGTCCCGATGATGAGGAACTTCCACAGCCGGCGGTTCTCCGCGGTCGCCGGGTGGCGGAGCAGGCCGAACAACTCGCGCCGGAAGTACCACAGCACGGCGAGCAGTGTCCCCAGATGCAGCACCGCCGAGGTCGCCAGGTCGGGCTCGTCGATCCCGAGCAGGGCCGGCACCAATACCAGGTGCCCACTCGAGGAGACGGGCAGGAACTCGGTGAGACCCTGGACGAGTCCCCACAACGCGGCTGTGACCATCGGGCGACATTACCGGCGTGGCCGGCAGGTTCCGGCACTCACCTCACGGACGGACCGCACTGACCAGCAGTCCCGCAGCCTCGGCGGCGGCGATGAGCGGCGCCTGGTCCCCCGGGACCGCGACCAGGGCCGGGCGATGGTCGAGCGAGGTGGCATCGCCGCGCTGCGGTTCGATCACCACCCCGGAGAAGGTGAGCGGGGGGTCGACCACGACCAGGAGCACCTCGTCGCCGGGACCGGCGTGTGGGGAGACATCGATCGGGATCGCCCACCATCCCTCCGGAATGGCGATCGCCCCGGCCAGGACAGCGGCGCTGAGCGGTTCACCCGGCGCCAGATCGACGGCGGCGATCGCCGCGGTGAGGTCGGGCACCTCGAAGGACCCTTTGGGGAGGCGACGCCACACCACGTCGGCGGCGCCTACCTGGCTGCCGGCGGCGATGGTGCGGGCGGCAAAGGGATGCGGCTCGGTCGCCGCACCGCGCAGATCCCACAGGAACGCCGCGACCACGAGCAGACCCGCCGCCGCCCAACGCTTGTAAGGAGGAGGCTGGAGCCAGTACACCGCGGGAGGTTATGGGAGCCAGCGGGGAGAGGGAAGGGGGGTGAAGAAGTCTCCAGTCTCCAGTC
>DNGH01000016.1 GCA_003486285.1 Actinomycetota bacterium | reverse complement strand
GTCTCCTTCTTCTGGAACGGCACGATGATCGCCCCGACGGTGGCGACGAGTCCCGTGGGAATCCCCAGCCAACTCTCGTTGCCGACCAGACGCCCATAGGCGTGCAGATACTGCTTCACCGTGGGTGAGGGATCGATCGCGCAATGGAAGACCTCGCCGACGGCGGCGGGATGGGTGGCCACGACCATCATCAGATCGACCAGGTCGTCCACGAAGATCACCGGTTGCGAGCCCTTGCCGTTGCCCACCATCTTGATGGGCCGCTGCAGCGCCCGCTTCATGAAGGTGCCGGAGAAGTAGCGGCTTCCCGGCCCGAAAACCCCGGCGGGGCGGATCGCGGTGACTGGCATACCGCTCTCCCTGCCGATGCGGAACGCCGCGATCTCACCCGCCGCCTTCGAGGCCGAATACGCCTCCGGCTTCGGGTCGATCGGCCGGGTCTCGTCGATGTCGCCATGGGCGTAGCCGTACACCGTGACCGAGGAGAGGTGGACGAAGCGGTCCACCCCGCCGGCGTCGGCTGCAGCCGAAGCGATCACCTCCGTGCCGCGGTGATTCACGCGGTGGTAGGCGGCGACATCGTTGCCTTCGAGGATGGCGGCAGTGTGGAAGACGTAGTCGACGCCGGACACGGCTTGAGAAGCGACGGCGGGATCGTTGATGTCTCCGGTGAGTGGGTCGACGCCATTCCCCAGGGCTGCGAGGCGATCGACCGAAGCGTCGAGGACCCGGACCTTGCCGACCTTCGCTGCAATGAGAGCATTGATCAACCTCGTGCCGACGAGACCGGCTCCCGTGACCAGTACCGCCGCGCCTTCGAGGCCTTCCTCCGCCATCCCGCACTCCTCCGATTTGCCGGAGCCACGCTAGGCGATCGGGGTGAGACTCCCGCCGTTGGGGTCGGGCCTACCGGCCGCCGGGAGCGGTCCGATTCAGGGCGGCGCGGAGCTTGCGCCAGTCGGGAAGGTGGCGGTCCATGAGGCGCTGGAAACGGACCCCGTGCCCCGGTTCGCGCAGGTGGACCATCTCGTGCACCACCACGTACTCGAGGTACTCGGGGATCTCGGTGGCCAGTTCGAGGTTCAGCGTGATCCGGCCGACCTCCGGGTTGGCGGTGCCCCATCGGGTGCTCATGCGCCGGATCGTCCAGGAGGTCACCTCGACCCCCAGCGCCGGGGCCCAGCGCCGTTCCAGTTCCGGGAGGGCGCGCCCCACCTCGCGCCGCAGCCAGCGATCCACCGCCAACCGGCGCACCGCGGCGTCGGAGGCGGGGGGAACCCGCACCACCATACGACCGCGGGGGTCGAGGGAGGCGTAGGCGCGGGTGCTGGGGACGACGCGCACCGGATGCGGCTGCCCCCAGATCCGCTGGATGGAGTCATCGGCCAGGGCCTTGGGGGCGGTGCGGCGCAATCGATCCCGATGCCGCTCGATCCACTCCCGCCGCGAGTCCACGAACTCGGCGATCTCGCCATCACCCATACGGTGCGGCGCCGACACGGTCACCCGGCCTTCCGGTGGCTGCACCGTGAGGTTGAGGTGCTTGATCTTCTTGCGGGTGACCTCGATCGGCAGCCCGTCGACGATCAGGAGAGATGCGGTCACGGCGCGCAGCGTAGGGCGGGGGTGAGACCCATTCCAGTAGCCTCGACAGGGTGCCGATCGAGATCCATCCGGCCACCGCCGACCGCTTCGACGACGTCGCCACGCTGCTGGCGCCGGATCACGAGGACGCTCCGGCCTGCTGGTGTCTCTACTTCCGCCTCACCTCGTCCGAGTTCGGAGCCGTGCGCGGCGCGGCGCGCCCGCAGCACCTGCGGGAGCTGTGCTCCCGCGAGGATGCCCCCGGGGTGCTCGCCTATGTCGATGGCGAGCCGGTGGGGTGGTGTGCCCTGGGTCCGCGCTCGGAGATGGGCCGCCTGGTCCGGTCCCGGACCATTCCCCGGATCGACGACATCCCGGTGTGGAGCATCGTCTGCTTCGTGGTGCGTCCCGGGTTCCGCCGCCGCGGGGTCGCCGGCGCGCTGCTCGAGGGTGCCGTGGAGTATGCCCGCAGCCGCGGAGCCACGATGGTGGAGGGCTACCCGGCGGACACCGCCGGGGAGCGGATCAGCACCGCCTTCGCCTACGTCGGCACCACCGGGATGTTCGAGCGGGCCGGGTTCCACCGGGTGGTCGAGACCGGGGCACGGACCGGGGGCAAGCCCCGGATTTTGATGCGCAGGCAACTGCGGTAGCGTCGCGGGTCGCGTCGGGCGGCCGTCGGAGCCGACCGCAGGGGAATCCGTTGACCGCTCAGATCAAGTTGACCCATCGCCAGATCCTCGTCGTCTTCAGCGGCCTGATGCTGGGCATGTTCCTCGCTGCCCTGGACCAGACGATCGTCTCCACCGCCCTGCCGACGATCGTGGGCGAGCTCGGTGGCCTGGATCACCTCTCGTGGGTGGTCACCGCCTACTTGCTCACCTCCACCGCCTCGGCCCCGCTCTACGGGAAGGTCAGCGACCTGTACGGGCGCAAGATCGTGTTCCAGTTCGCCATCGTGGTCTTCCTGATCGGCTCGGTGCTGTCGGGCATCGCCCAGTCGATGGAGCAGTTGATCGTCTTCCGCGCCATCCAGGGGTTGGGTGCCGGCGGGCTGATGGTGATGGCCCTCACCATCATCGGCGACATCCTCTCGCCCCGGGAGCGGGGCCGCTACCAGGGCTACGTCGGTGCGGTGTTCGCCCTCTCCAGCGTGGCCGGGCCGTTCATCGGCGGTTTCTTCACCGACCACCTCACCTGGCGCTGGGTCTTCTACATCAACGTCCCGATCGGGATCGTGGCCCTGATCGTGACCACGACCGCGCTCAACCTCCCCTTCCTGCGCCAGCCCCACAAGGTCGACTACGCCGGTGCCGGGCTTCTGGTCAGCGCCGTGACCGCGCTGCTGCTGGTGACCGTTCTCGGTGGGAGCGAGTACCCCTGGGGCTCCGCCCAGATCGTCGGCCTGGCACTGGCGGGGGCCCTGCTCAGCGGTCTCTTCCTGTTCCGGGAGCGGCGCGCCGCCGAGCCGATCCTGCCGCTGCGGCTGTTCCGCAATCGCACCTACACCCTCACCGGCCTGGGGGGGTTCGTCCTCGGCCTTTCGATGTTCGGCGGGATCGTGTTCCTCCCGCTCTTCCTCCAGGTGGTGACCGGCGCCACGGCCACCAACTCCGGCCTGCTCATCCTCCCCCTCATGGTGGGGATCATCGGCTCCTCGATCACCACGGGACGACTGATCACCCGCAGCGGGCGCTACCGCCGCTACCCGATCACCGGCATGGCGCTGACGTCTGTGGCCCTGCTGCTGCTGTCGACGATGGATTCCTCGACCACCCGCCTCGAGTCCTCGGCGTTCATGCTGCTGCTCGGTCTCGGGCTCGGCATGGTGATGCAGGTGCTGGTGATCGCGGTGCAGAACGCGGTGGAGCATCGCGACCTAGGTGTCGCCACCTCGACCACCGCCTTCTTTCGCTCGCTCGGTGGCGCCTTCGGCACTGCGGTGTTCGGGGCGATCCTCACCGCCCGGCTCGGGCACTGGATGCCGCGGCTTCTACCCGCCGGCTCCGAGGGCATCGATCCCGCGCTCCTCGTGGGGAGCCCGGAACAGATCCGCGCCCTCGACCCCGCCGTGCAGGTCGCGGTCGTCGAATCGTTTGCCCGGTCGGTGTCGGCGGTGTTCCTGTGGGCCGTGCCGATCGCAGTGATCGGTCTCGTCGTGGTGTGGTTCGTCCCGGAACTGCCGCTGCGCGACACCGCCTATGTCGGAGCCCACGCCGAGGTGCCCGGGGCGCCGGCGGGACCGGCACAGGCTGCGGCCGGCTGACTCAGCCGTGCGGGCCGGCGCCCGCCCGCCGGCCGTCGGCGTCGCGCCCGGCCACGAACCAGATCGCCCGCACCGGGACCTCACCGCGGTTGAACAGGCGATGCGGCTCGGTCGAGTCGAAGGCGATGGAGTCGCCCGCCTCGAGCAAGTACTCGTCGAAGCCGATCTGGATCCCGAGACGCCCGCTGATCACGTACCCGTACTCGCGCCCGTGATGGCGCATCAGGGTCTGGTCGGGGGTGGAGGCCCCGCCGACCTCGTAGGTGGCGAGCAGGAAGTCGACGTCCTGCTCCGTCGTGGCGGTCAGTTCCTCCCATCGCACCCCGGAGTCGAGTTCGATCGTCTGCCGCTCCCCGGGGTGCACCAGCGGGGAGCGGGCGCCGGGTTGGCTGACCGGGGCGACCGGTGCCGCCGGCCCGTCGTCACCCCGGATCACCTTGTCCAAAGAGAGTTCCAATTCGGTGACGATCGCATAGAGCGTGCCCACCGACGGCTTCGACTGCCCGCTCTCCAGCTGGGAGATCAGGCTCGGCGACAAACCGAGACGGCGCGCCAGTTCCCGCTGGCTGATCCCGGACTTGATGCGCTCATCGCGCAGCCGGGATCCGATCTGATCGATTGCCGTCGGGATTCCATGGGCGTCGGTCATGTCGGCTCAGGTCAGCATCCAGCCGCCGTCGACGTACAGGTTGGTCCCGTTCATCGCCCGGTTCTCGAGAAGGAATGCGGTGGCATCGACCACATCGGCCATGGTGGCGAGCCGCTTGGTCGGGGTCCGGGCCACCACCGCATCGAGCGGCTTGTTCACCCAGAAGGGACTGTCCCCGACGATCCCGGGGTGGATGGCGTTGAACCGGATCGGGGCCAGCTCGATCGCCAGGGTGCGGATCACGCTGCTGATCCCGCCGTTGACCGTGGTCACCGTGGTCGAACCGGGGTAGGGCCGATCCTTGGCGCGTCCTCCGAAGAGGACGACGGACGAGTCATCGGACAACCGGTCGAGCAGGGTGTGGATGGTGGCGGTGTATCCGACCAGTTTCATCGTCGTGAGGCTGATGGCGGAGGCGATGTCGTAGGTGCGCACCGGGTTGTTGTCGCGCGCGATCGCCGCCAGCACGAGGCGCGACACCGGACCGACGCCGGCCAGGGCCGCGGCGATGCCCTCCGGCTGGCTGAGGTCGAACCCGAGACCGGTGACCCCTTTGCCGAGCCCGGCGGCCGCGGCGGCGGCGCGCTCCGGGTCGCGTCCGGTGATGACGACCGACTTGCCGCCGTCGAGATAGTGGCGTGCCACCTCGAACCCCAGACCCGCCGTACCCCCCACCACCAGGACGCATCCGTTGCCCATTGCGACTCGCTCCTTGTTGGCCCGTCAGCGAGACTAGGCGACTCCGCACCCGGTGTGCAGTGTGACTGTTGGCAGGGGACGCCATGAGCGAACCGCAGCGATACGACGTCTGCATCGTCGGTGCCGGATTGGTCGGCCTGGCGGTGGGCACCGCGCTGGTCGAAAGCCATCCCGGGATCTCCCTGCTCGTCCTCGAGAAGGAGGCCCGGGTCGCCGCCCACCAGAGCAGCCACAACAGCGGGGTGGTCCATTCCGGCCTCTACTACCGCCCCGGTTCGCTCAAGGCCCGGCTCTGTGCCGAGGGGCGCGATGCGGTCTACCAGTGGTGTGCCGATGCCGGGATCGGGTTCCGCCGATCGGGAAAGCTGGTGGTGGCGACCCGCCGGTCGGAGCTCCCCGCTCTCGACGAGTTGGAGCGCCGCGGCCGGGCCAATGGCCTCACCGGCCTGATCCGGCTGGATGGCGCCGGCATCGCCGACTTCGAGCCCGCCGCCACGGGCCTGGCCGCATTGCACGTTCCAGAGGCCGGGGTGGCGGACTACCCGGCGCTGGCTGCCCACCTCGCCGCGAGGCTGGAGTCCACCGGGGCCCGGGTCGCCACCTCGCGCGCCGTGACCGTCATCACCCACGAGGTGGCCGGGGTGGCGGTGGTTGCGGGGGGCGAGCGCTTCGGGGCCAGGGTGCTGGTCAATTGCGCCGGCCTTCATTCGGATCGAGTGGCGGCGATGGCCGGGATCGACACCCCGATCCGAATCGTGCCGTTCCGCGGCGAGTACTACCGCCTCGCCGAGCCGGCCGCAGGACTGGTGCGCGCCCTGGTCTATCCGGTGCCCGACCCCCGCTTCCCCTTCCTCGGGGTCCACTTCACCCGGCGGATCGATGGGACCGTCGAGGTCGGTCCGAATGCGGTCCTGGCGCTGGGGCGGGAGCACTACCGGGGCACCCCCCGGGTGTGGTCCGAGGTGCGCGCGGTCGTCACCGGGCGCGGGTTTCGCAGGCTCGCCCTGAGGCATTGGCGGTCCGGGCTGCAGGAACTGATCACCTCCCGCTCGCCGCGGCGGTATGCCCGGCTGGCGCAACGCCTGGTGCCGGCGATCACCGCCGCGGACCTGCTGCCCGGAGGGTCCGGGGTGCGCGCCCAGGCGGTGGGGCCGGACGGAGCGCTCATCGACGACTTCGTGATCGAGGCGGCGGGAAGCACCATCCACGTGCTCAACGCCCCCTCTCCGGGGGCCACCGCCAGCCCGGCGATCGGCCGCCACGTGGCCGCCCTGGTCTCCCCTTGGCTCGGCCGGCAGGGGCGATGACGGCTGTGTAGTGTCACTGAGCAGTGAGGGGGACTAGTTCAGCCGTAGCGGTTGTAGGCGTCGGCCGGATGGGCGGCGCCATGGCGGCGACGCTGGGGCGCGCCGGCTTCGACGTGGTCGTGTGGAACCGCGACGCCGCCAAGGCGGAGCGAGTCGGAACCGAGGCCGGAGCCCGGGTGGCGGCCTCGGCGGCGGCCGCCGCGGCTCAGGCCGACGTCGTCATCACCAGCCTCGCCGATGACGAGGCGGTGCGGGCGGTGTACCTCGGCGACTCGGGAGTGGCCGCCGGCATCCGCCCCGGTGCCGTCGCCCTCGACACCAGCACCGTCGATCCCGGGACCCAGCAGGTCGTCGGCGCCGCGATCGATGCCGTCGGGGCGGGGTTCCTCGACTGCCCGGTGTCAGGAGACGTGTCCCGGGTCCAGGTCGGCGGGCTCACGATCATGGTCGGCGGCGACCCGGCGCTCCTGGAACGGGTACGTCCGATCCTCGAGGCCCTGGCGGCCCGCATCATCCACGTCGGCGGCCGCGGCACGGGCGCCGCCACCAAGTTGGCGGTCAACGCACTCGTGCACGGGATCAACGTGTCCCTCTCCGAGGCCGTGGTCCTCGCCGAGAAGGCCGGCGTGGATCGCGCCATCGCCTATGAGGTGTTCGCCAGCGGCGCCGGTGGGGCGCCGTATGTGCACTACAAGCGGGCCGCCTTTGCCGACCCGGATGCGGCCACAGTCGCCTTCAGCATCGCCCTCGTCGCCAAGGACCTGTCGTTGATCACCGGCCTCGGCGAGCGGGTGGGGGCCCCGATGCAGCAGGCCGCCACCGGCCTGGACATCGTGCGCCGCGCCATCGCCAAGGGCTACGGCGAGCGCGATCTGAGCGCCATCGCCGCCTTTCTGCGCGAGGAGGGTTCCAGGTGACGCACATCGTCAGGCGGGTGGATGACCTGGTCTACGCCACGCCGGCCGAGTTCACCGGCCGGTGCGCCGGATACACCGGAGACGCCGTGGTCGACGAGGCCAAGGGCGCGGTGCAGATGGGCTTCCGCATCGCACGCGTCGAGGTGGGCGGCCACGTCGCCACGCACCTCCACTCGTTCGAGGAGTCGATCTACGTGATCGCAGGGTCGCTGACGCTTGACACGCCGGAGGGCAGCTACCTGTTGGGCGCCGGCGACTACGGGCTGATCCCGGTCGGCATGACCCATGCGCTGCGCAACACCGCGGCGGAGACCGTGGACTTCGCCGAGATGCGGGCTCCGTTGCCCCGGGAGCGGTTCGGCTTCGACACACAGTTTCCGGCCACTCCGATCGCCGCCGGCGAGCCGCAACCCATCGACGTGCGCGATCCCCGCAATCGCTACTTCGGGAACATCGCCCCGGAGTCGATGGACCCTACCCGGCAGACCCAGGACCGGCTGGCGGTGAGCGCCAGCATGCGCACCGCCCTGCTGCTCTACAGCGGGATCACCGTGAAGATGATGATCGACTCGGACCAGGGCGCCGACCTCTCGACCATGTTCATGGTCCAGTACGAGCCCGATGGCCTCGCCGGGGCGCACGACCATCCCCTCGAGGAGGCGTACCTCGTCCTCGAGGGCGAGGTCGAGGCGAGTTTCGACGGCGCGACGCATCGTCTCGCCCCCGGCGACATCGCCTGGGCCGGGGTGGGTTGCGTCCACTCCTTCCGCAACGTCGGCAAGGGAATCGTGCGGTGGCTGGAGACCCAGGCCCCACAGCCGCCACCGCGGCACTCCTACCGCTTTGCCCGCGATTGGTCGTATCTCGAGAACGCGCTCGCCGCAGAAGCGCGGCACCAGCACCCCTAGTCCCCAAGGAGTAGAGCGATGGCCGAGTTCCCAGTAGCGACGTCACCGGCGCCGGGCGTGATGGGTGTCGACTGGGAGGTGCGCGTCGACTTCGAGCGCCTGCGGCAGTACCGACTGGCCCGCGTCCAGCAGATGCTCGCCGAGTTCGACCTCGGGGCGGTGCTGTTGTTCGAGACCTCGAACATCCGCTACGCCACGGCGACCCAGATCGGCTACTGGGCGTTCAACAAGGGGGAGCGGTGGGCGCTGGTGACCCGCCAGGGTCGTCCCCGCGTCTGGGACTTCGGTTCGGCCGCCAAGGCCCACCGCCTGCAGCTGCCCCACATGTACGACACCAAGAACGCGGTGGGCGGCAACACCGGCCTGCAGGGCGCCATCGGCCCCGAGTCCGGCCTCCATGCCAGGGCGGTGAAGGAGATCAGCGCGGCGCTAGCCGAGGAAGGGGTCGCCGGGGAGCGTCTCGGCGTCGATCTCGCCGAGACCGCGGTGTTCCTCGCCCTCCAGGCCGGCGGCCTCCAGGTGGTCGATGGCCAGCAGGCGATGATGCGGGCTCGCGAGATCAAGAGCCCCGACGAGATCATCCTCCTCACCCAGGCCTGCGCCATGGTGGATGGCGTGTATCAGGACATCTTCGAGATGCTCAAGCCCGGCATCCGGGAGTCGGACGTCGTAGGCATGGCCCACGCCCGTCTGTTCGGGATGGGCTCGGAGTTCGTCGAGGCGATCAACTCGATCGCCGGGGAGCGCTGCAGCCCGCATCCCCACGTTTTCAGCGACCGCCTCATCCGCCCCGGCGATCAGGCCTACTTCGACATCATCCACGTCTTCAACGGATACCGCACCTGTTACTACCGGACGTTCGTGGTCGGGCGCGCCACGCAGGCGCAGCGTGATGCGTTCAAGAAGTCGCGGGAGTGGATGGACGCCGCCATCGACCTGGTCAGACCCGGCACGACCACCGATCAGATCGCCAAGGTGTGGCCGCGCGCCGAGGAGTTCGGCTTCGACAGCGAGATGGACGCGTTCGGTCTGCAGTTCGGCCACGGCGTAGGGGTCGGCCTGCACGAGCGCCCCATCATCAGCCGGCTGAACTCGCTGGACACGCCGGTGGAGATCCAGGAGAGCATGGTCTTCGCTTTGGAGACGTACGCCCCCGCCGCCGACGGCCGGTCGGCGGCTCGCATCGAGGAAGAGGTGGTGGTCACCAAGGACGGGTGCAAGGTGATCACCCTGTTCCCGTGCGAGGAGTTGATGGTGGCGAATGCCTACTGATTACCGCTACGACTACTCGCGGCGCGACCCGCGGCTGCCACCACCGGTGGACCGCGCCCTGGAACACGCCCCGATTCCCGAGGACGTCCGCCTCGGGATGTACCGCAAGCTCCAGGAGTTGCGGCAGTTCGGCAAGCGCGCCCACGACCTGTTCCTGCAGAACCTGGTGAAGGGGACCACCCACCTCTCCCTCGGCATGGAGGCGGTGGCCACCGGCTTCGGGGCGGCGATGCGTCCCGGCGATTACAGCTTCGCCACCTATCGCGGACACGCCCACTCCCTGGCGCGCGGGGTCGATCCCGGAGCGGCGCTCGCCGAACTGCTCGGCCGCGAGAACGGCGTCCTCGGGGGCAAGGGCGGATCGATGCACCTCACCGATGTCGCCAAGGGGATGATGGGGTCCTACGCCATCATCGGCGCCCACCTCTGCATCGCCAACGGCGCCGCCTGGTCGGCGCAGATGCGGGGCACCGAACAGGTCGCGGTGGCGTTCTTCGGCGACGGCACCACCAACATCGGGGCCTTCCACGAGGCGCTGAACATGGCACAGGTGTGGAAGCTTCCCGTGGTGTTCGTCTGCGAGAACAACCTTTACATGGAGTACACCCCGATCGACCTGGTGACGGCCGTCGAGCACCCGGCGGCGGGACGGGCGGCCTCGTACGGGATGGAGCCGATCGTCGTCGACGGCAACGACCCCGACGCGGTGTACCTCGTCGCCACCCGGGTGCTGGAGCGGGCCCGACGCGGCGCGGGACCGTCGCTGGTCGAGGCGATCACCTACCGCTCCGGGGGGCACTCGCGCGCCGATCCGGGCAAGTACCGCCCCGCCGCCGAGGTGGAGGCCTGGGCCGGGCACGACCCGATCCCCCTCTATCACTCGCGCCTGCTCGCGGTCGGGGTTCCCGAGGCGACGCTGGGGACGATCCAGCGCGAGGTCGCCGAGGTCGTCGACGCCGCCACCGAGTTCGCCAGGGCGGGCCGGGAGCCCGGTGAGCCCTCGCTGCTCACCGAGGTATTCGCCGACGGAGGATCGCGATGGCGGAACTGACCTACCGCGAGGCGGTGGCGCACGGCATCGCCCAGGAGATGCGCCGCGACCCGAGCCTGGTGATGCTCGGTGAGGACATCGCCGCCGCCGGGGGCGTGTTCAAGACGACGGTGGGCCTGCTCGACGAGTTCGGGCCTCTGCGGGTGCGGGACACCCCGATCTCGGAGCAGGCGATCATCGGCGCCGCCATGGGTGCGGCGATGACCGGCGTCCCCGTCATCGCCGAGATCATGTTTTCGGACTTCCTGGCGGTGTGCTGGGACATGATCGCCAACGAGCTCGCCAAGAGCCGCTACATGACCAACGGCCAGGTGAGCTTCCCGATGGTGATCCGCACCGCCAACGGCGGTGGCGCCCGCTTCGGCGCCCAGCACTCCCAGAGCGTGGAGAACTGGGCGATGATGATCCCGGGGCTCAAGGTGGTGGCGCCGGCGACCCCGGTGGACGTGGTCGGACTGATGGCCGCGTCCATCCGGGATCCCGACCCCGTCGTGTTCTTCGAGCACAAGTCGCTGATGGCGGCCAAGGGCACCGTGCCGGATGGGGAGGTCGTCGATCGGCTCGGCACCGCCCGCGTCGTCAAGGAGGGGACGGACCTCACCATCGTGGCGCTGGCGCTGATGGTGCCACGCGCCCTCGAGGCTGCGGCGCGACTGGATGAGGCCGGGATCTCGGCCGAGGTGATCGACGTGCGGTCGCTGGTGCCGCTCGATGCCCAGACCATCCTCGAGTCCGTCTCCAGGACCGGTCGGCTGTTCACGGTCGAGGAGAACCCGCGCATGTGCGGGTGGGGGGCGGAGGTCGTGTCGATCGTGGACGAAGAGGTGTTCTGGGATCTCGATGGTCCCAGCATCCGCATCACCACGCCGCACATCCCGCTGCCTGCGGCCGCGGCGCTCGAGGACATGGCGATCCCCGGGGTGAACCGGATCTACGAGACGATCCTCAAGTCCGTCGATGGCCCCGGAGAGGCGCGCTGATGACACGGACCCTGCTGCGGGGTGGGTGCGTCCTCACCATGGGCCGCGTCAACCACCCCGTCGCCGACGTCCTCATCGACGGCGACACCATCGTCGAGGTCGGACCCGGGTTGCGGGCCCGCGACGCCGAGGTGGTGGACGCCACCGATGCGATCGTGATGCCGGGGTTCGTCGACGCCCACCGTCACGCCTCGGACTCGCTGTTCCGCCACGGACCCACCGCGAACGCGGCCGGGATGGGACGGCGCTTCACCGCCGAGGACGCCTACGCCGCCACGCTGCTCGGGCTGCTGGGCGCCCTCGATGCCGGCATCACCGCGGTGGTGGACTGGTGCTCGATCGGCGCAGATGCCGACACCACCGCCGCGGTGCTGCAGGCGCACCGCGACTCCGGAGTGCGCTCGGTGCTGGTGCATGCCGCCACCCCGGGCGAAGATTGGCCTGCCGGATTGCGCCGCACCGCCGCGGCGGAGCGCGGGCCGCTGACCACCGTTGCCGCCGGCCTTCCCGATCTGCACCCCGGCACCATCGATGCGATCACATCCGACTGGGCGGTGGCCCGGGAGTTGGGGTTGCGCATCCACGTCCATGCCGGGGTCACCTCCGGCGATGCGGGCACGGCGGTCGCCCTGTCCCAGCGCGGCCTGCTCGGAAGCGACACCACCCTGGTGCACGGCACTCACTTCGGCGATGCCGACTTCGAGGCCGTCGCTGCGGCGGGATGTGGTGTGGCGCTGGCGCCGGCGAGTGTCATGGCTGCCGGAGGCGGGGCCCCACCGATCCAGGCTCTGCTCGACCGCGGCATCCGGCCCGGTCTCGGCGCCGAGAGCGAGCGGCTGACTCCCGGCGACAGCTTTGCCCAGATGCGCTCGGTGATCTCGGTGCAGCACGCCACCGTCTTCGAGCGCAAGCTTGCCGGAAAGGCCGGCCTGCCCAAGCTGCTCACCACCCGCGACGTCATCCGCTACGCCACCGTCGACGGGGCGGCCGTCGTCGGGCTGGCGACCGGAGTCATCGAGTCCGGACGCAGCGCAGACGTGATCGTGCTGCGGACCGATCGGCCGAACATCCACCCCATCAACGACGCCATCGGGGCCGTGGTGTGGGGCATGGACACCTCCAACGTGGACTGGGTGTTCGTGGCGGGGCAGGCTCTCAAGCGCAACGGCGAACTCGTCGTCGACTCCGGTCGGGCCCGGGCGCTGGCGGTCGCCGCCCGGGATCGCATGTCCGTGGTCGCGGGGAGCGGCCGATGACCACAGTGCGCACCCCGTCGTCGCTGCTCACGTCGCTGGTGGTGTCGTCGCGCTACGTGCCGGCCTATCTGGCGCTCGTCGTCCTGCTGATCGTGGCGGCCATCTGGGTCCCGCAGACGCTGGAGGCTCCGGCACTGTCGGCGATCGCCCCATTCGGGGCGCTGCTTGGGATCGCTGCCCTGGGGCAGATGTTGGTGGTGATGACGGGCGGCATCGACCTGAGCACGCCGGGGACCCTGACCCTCTCCGCCATGATCATGGTGGGGGTCGCGCAGCAGTCGAACGACCGCATCCTGCTCGCTCTGTTCACCGCGCTCGGGGTGGCCGCCGTCATCGGCCTGGTGAACGGCATTCTCATCGGCGGCCTCAAGCTGAATCCCCTCATCGTCACCCTCGCCGTCGGCCAGGTGGTGGTGGGCGCCGTGAGCCGGTACGTGCGCACCTTCCCGGTGCAGAGTGCCGTCCCCGAGGGCATGTCGAGCTGGACCGTGGATCGGATCTTCGGGGTGAGCCCGATTTTCTGGATCGGCCTGCTGGTCACCGGGGTGGTGATCGTGGCCATCCGCTACACGACCGTCGGGCGCCGCTTCCAGGTGGTCGGGGCCAACCCGATCGCCGCGCAGGTCGTGGGCGTGCGGGTGACCATCAACCAGATCCTCGTCTACGTCGTGGCGGCGATGCTGTACGCCACGGCGGGAGCGGCGCTCGCCGGGCTGCTGCGCAACCCCGGGGTGAACATCGGCTCGCCGTACCTACTCGGCCCCATCGCCGCCGTCGTGATCGGCGGTGCCTCCCTCACCGGCGGGCTGGCGAGCCCGCTGGCGACCTTCACCGCCGCACTCTTCCTGACCGGCCTCAACCAGTTGATGCGCGCCCTCGGCCTCGCCACTGCCCTGCAGTTCGTGGTGTTCGGAGCGGTGATCATCGGCGGGATGCTGATCTCGGGTGACCGGATCATCAAAGGGATCGAGCAGGTGCTGCGCGAGAGGCGCGGTCCGCGCCGCAACCGGCGGGCGCGGTCGGATCCTGACGGGGAAGGGGGTATCGCATCGGGCAGCGAGATTTGACCTCGAGTAAACGACGAGGGCCTGTGAAGGCCGACCAGGAGGGGAAAGTGAACAGACTGACACGGATGATCGGCGTCATGGCCGTATTGGCCATGATCGCCGTGGCCTGTGGTGACGACGACGCGGCGACCACGACCACGGCAGTCGCCACCACGACCACGGCAGCCGCGACCACGACCACGGGTGGCGAAACCACGACGACGGCAGCGGCCGGGCCTCTTGCGGAGTACGGGGAGGATCCCGGTGCTGCCGACGAGGGGCTCGTCACCAAGGCCCTCGGTCCGGTGGATCCCTCGGACGAGGACAGTTGGAACATCATCCTGGCCTCGATCGCCCGGGCCCACCAGGACCTCGATCAGGCGACCATCGACAAGGCGATGGAGTGCTGGAGCAACGCGGACTGCGAAACCGGCACCGGCGGCGAGATGGTGATGGGTTATGCCGATGGTGGTGGTGACACGGTCAACGTCTGGCGGGGTGTGAGCCATATGGAGGCCATCCTCCAGGCGCTCACCTATCCGGAGATCGGACGGATCGTGTCGACGGCCGCCAACTTCGACTTCGATCCCGAGGTCCATGCCAATCACGTTCGGTTCCTGGTGCAGGCCGGGGTCGACTTCATCGTCGGGTATCCCGATGTCGGAGTCGCCCTTGCCGCTGCAGTGACCGAGGCCGAGGCCGCAGGCATTCCGTACCTCTCGTTCTCGGCGGGCTATGTCGGCCTGCCCGGTCAGGAGGGTGCGCTCATTCCGGGTACGGACTACACGTCGGTCATCGGTGAGGACCTCTGCGCTCTCGGCGAGAGCTTCGCCGACGTCCTCAACGACGGTGTCGGCGCCGGCACCGTCGGCATGCTGGGAGGCACGCCGGGCAATGCCCTGACGCTCGGCTGGCAGCGCTGCACCACCGCCGGCCTGGCGGATGGTGTGGATCTGGTCAACCCGCCTGCCAATGAAAACTCGACGACCGGCGACACCTACTGGGTGAACTCCTTCGCCCTGGAGGCGGTGCGCGGGTTGCTGACCACCAACCCCGACATCATGGGGTGGGTGTACGAGTACTCCGACGGGCTGTACACGGCACTGCAGGCGTACGACGAACTGGCCATCCCCGTGCAGAACCTGACGGTGGCACTCCGCACCGACGAGCAGACGCTGTTCTGCGACTGGGCGGACCGTAACGAGCCGACGTACAACATCTGGTACTCGGCGGGCGGCAACTTCCAGTCGCGCGTCGCGGTCACGGCGGCGATGCTGGCCCTCCAGGGAGCCGACGTGCCTGGTCAGATCGTGGTGCCTCACGTCATGCGGCAGGTCACGGCCGCCGACTGCAACCCGGATCGGGTGAATGCAGTCGTGTCGGGCACCTCGCTGGTGCCGGACGCCGTCCTGGCGCTGATGTACGGCAGCAACTGACAGGTAGCGATCGCCGAGGGGAGTCGATGGACACAAGCCGGGTTCTCGAGATCGAGGGAGTGTCGCGCCAGTTCGGTGCGGTGCGAGCGCTGACCCACGTCAGCTTCGACTGCCGCGCCGGTGAGGTGCACGCCCTGGTCGGTGAGAACGGCTCGGGGAAGTCGACTCTCCTCGGCATCGCGTCGGGGTTCGTGGAGCCCGATGCTGGCACGGTGCGAATCGGCGGCGAGCTGCTGCGGCGCGACTCGCCTGCCCTGGCCCAGCGTCTCGGGCTCGCCATCGCCTATCAGGACGGCTCGTCGGTCCTCGCCGAGCCCGTCAAGAACAACCTCTACTACGCCGCACCCCCCGACGCCAGACCGCAGTACTGGCGTCGGAAGAAGTGGGCGAGGAAGGTCCTCGCCGAGTTCGACCTCGACATCGAGTTGTTCCCCGATGCTCCCACCGGTTACCTCACCATGGCGGAACGCCAGTTGTTCGAGGTGGCCAAGGCGCTGGTCACCAATCCCCGGGTCCTGCTCCTCGACGAGCCCACGACGGCTCTCGGGCCCGATGAGGTCGAGGCCCTGCATCGCACGGTCCTCGCCTGCCGCGACCGCGGGGTGGGCGTGGTCTATGTGAGCCATCGGCTCCCCGAGGTGCTCGAGGTGGCCGACCGGGTGACGGTGCTGCGCGACGGCCGCTACCAGGGCACCTTCGACGCCAAGACGACCACCGAGGCCGAGCTGGTGGAACGCATCGTGGGCCGCCCCTTCGAGGCGGCATTCCCGCCCCCGGCACCGCGGACCGGTCTTGCCGCGGAAGTGCTGGTGGTGGACGGCCTGCAGGGCCAGTCCTTCGGCCCGGTGAGCTTCACGCTGCAGAGTGGCGAGGTCGTCGGTGTCGCCGGTGCCGAGGGAAACGGACAGTCGCAGCTCTTCGATTGCCTGGCCGGACGCATCCCGCCGCGTGCCGGGCGTGTGGCGTGCCGCGGCAAGGAACTCGCCCTCATCTCCACCCACGAGACCGTCGGCGCCGGGATCATGCTGCTTCCCGGCGATCGTAAGGTCGAAGCCCTGATGGGCGTCCTCGGCGTCAGGGTCAATACGACGGTCCAGTCGCTACGGCGCTTCTCTCGCCTCGGCCTGCTGCGCCGCAGGGCAGAGCG
>DNGH01000250.1:7545-7949 GCA_003486285.1 Actinomycetota bacterium | reverse complement strand
CGCGACGCCGCCGCCGGCGGCGTCCGACCCGGCCTGACCCGGGGGCGTCGGTAGAGTCGCAGGGGTCGGGCCGGACGGCCCGACCCCTTTCATGTACCCACCCCGACCCGGCCGCCAGAGCGAGCCGCACCCGGTAGCCCGCGCCGCCGCGGTGGGGTTCGGCCTGCTCGGATCGCTGCTCGGTGCTGCCGTGGTCCTCCTGCGCACCGCATCGGTCCCCGCCGCCATCGTCACCGGGCTCGGGCTGTTCGCCCTCGCCGCCTACGCCGCGATCTGGGCTTCGCGCCGGGCGTCGCGCGCCATCGCCCTCGGCCTGACGATCCTGGTGATCGCAACCGCCGGATGGCTGGCGGGGCAGGCCCTCGCCCTGTATCGGGCGTTCTCCTATACCGCCGGTCCCGCCG
>DNGH01000250.1:0-7434 GCA_003486285.1 Actinomycetota bacterium | reverse complement strand
TCGCCGGTCCCGCCGATCCTGCCAACCCGGTCACCCTGGAGGAAGCGGAGTCGAAGATCGCCGCGGTCGAGAACGAGGGGGCGTTTCGCATCGAACTCACCGAAGGCGAGATCGAGGCGGTCATCCAGAACGGGCTCTCCACCGCGGAGTCGCCGTTGGCGCGCGTCGCAGTCGACATCGTGGATGCCGATCCTCAGGGCATCCTCCAGTTTCACGGCGAGTTCAAGAACGGCGATCTCGAGATGGATTGGGCGGTGACCGCGCGGCTCGCCGCCGGCGCGGTGCAGGTGGAGTTGATCGACCTCGACGTCGGGTCCCTGTCGATTTCTGGCCTCGCCGCCGGGGCGATCGAGGATCTGGTGGAGTCGCTTGCCGACCTCAACACGGTGCTGGCCAGGAATCGGGCGGAGGTGCAGTCGATCGTCATCGGAGGCGACCGCCTTCTCATCACGGGCACCCAGGGCGGCGGCGACGTGCTCACCTCGGCCTCCCTGCTCGACGCCCTCGAGGCCCAGGCCACCGCGGCAGCCACAGTGGTGGCGCCCCCGCCCGAGATCCTCGGCTGGGGCATCGTCGATGGCATGACCACATCGGGCTCCGTGTACTACGTCGCCCTCGGCGATTCGCTGGCAGCGAATGTCGGCGTCACCTCGGCCCGTCAGGGCTACGTGTCCCGCGTGCATCGCCATCTCGAGTTGATGGACGAGGCTTCCTACGGCCTGCGAAATTTCGGGGTCCCGGGTGAGACCTCCGGGACGATGATTCGCTCGGGCCAGCTCGAGGCGGCCCTCGACTTCATCGCAGCGACCCCGGTCACCTACGTGACCATCGACATCGGCGCCAACGACCTCCTCGGGCATCTCGGCTCCACCGACTGTGCAGAGTCGCTCGATGCCCCGCGCTGCGTCGAACGCATCACCAGCGCCTTCACCGCCTACGAGACCAATCTGAGGGAGATCTTCACGCGGCTGCGCGCCTCCGCTCCGGACGCCACCATCGTCTTTCTCACCGCCTACAACCCGTTCAGCCTCGGGTTCGGCGCGACGATCGCCTTCGAGGCGCAGAGCGACGCCACGGTCGATGCCTTCAACGACATCGCAGCCGGGCTCGCCCGGCAGCACGACATCCTTATCGCCGACGGATACACCCCGATGCAGGGGACCACCGCGGCCACTACCCACATGATCGACGATCCTCCCGACATCCACCCGTTGGCCATCGGGTACGAGGTCCTGGCGATCGCCATCCTGAAGACACTCGGTTGGGACAGAACGATCTAGCCTCATGGGCGTTGCCGAGGAGGGATCGATGAGACTGCGCACATTCGTGGTGACTCTGGTGGCCGTGCTCGCCCTGGGCGCCTGCGGGGACGATGACGGTACCGGGGATCGGTACTCGGAAGAGATCCGCAACGCCTACCTCGAGGGCTGCACCGGTTCGCAGAACGAAGCATTCTGCGAGTGCACGCTCACCGAGCTGGAGAAACGATTCACCCAGGAGGAGTTCATCGCCTTTGCCATCGAGGCATCCGAGGAGCCTCCCGACGAGTTCGTGGACATCACCCTGGCCTGCCTCAGCGAGGTCGACGTCGGCAGCTGAGATCCGGGGTCGGCGCCCACCGATCCGTATCCTCGTCGGCGTGACCCGTCGCCGCGCCCTGATCATCTCGTTCCTGCTGGCTGCGGCGTG
This sequence comes from Actinomycetota bacterium, assembly GCA_003486285.1. Classification (GTDB taxonomy): domain Bacteria; phylum Actinomycetota; class Acidimicrobiia; order Spongiisociales; family UBA11373; genus UBA11373. The sequence continues at coordinate 5,745 of DNGH01000250.1, read as the reverse complement.
CTCCGGTACCGACGCGGTTCCGGGCACCACCGCGCCCGCCACCACGACCACGGTCGCGGCCACGACGACCACGACACTCCCGCCCCCGACGACGACCACCAGCACCACGACCACGGTGCCGCCGGTCCCCTTCGACCCGGCCGGGGCCACCATCCCCGCGATGCAGGCGGCGATGACCGAGGGCCGGCTCACTGCGGTCACCCTGACCCGGTTCTATCTGCTGCGCATCCAGGAGTTCGATGACGGGCTCGACGCCATCATCTACGTCAATCCGCGGGCCATCCTCGAGGCAGCCGCGCTGGACCGGGAACGAGCCGCCGGTGCCGTCCGCGGCCCGCTGCATGGCATTCCCGTGGTCCTGAAGGACAACATCGGCACCGCCGACATGCCCACCACGGCCGGGTCGTTGTCACTCGACGGATTCATCCCCACCGCCGACGCCACCCAGGTGGCCCGGCTGCGTGCCGCCGGGGCGATCGTCATCGCCAAGACCAACCTCCACGAGTTCGCCCGCGACATCCTCACGGTGTCTTCCCTCGGCGGACAGACCCGCAACCCCTACGACACCGCGCGCTATCCCGGTGGCTCCAGCGGCGGCACCGGGGCCGCCCTGGCGGCCGAGTTCGCCGCCGCCGGCCTGGGAACCGACACCTGCGGGTCGGTCCGGCTGCCGGCGGCCTTCAACCACCTCTACGGGCTGCGTCCCACCATCGGGCTGACTCCGACCGACGGGGTCATACCGCTGTCGTACACCGAGGACACCGTCGGCCCGATGGCGCGCCACGTGATCGATCTGGCGATCCTGATGGATGCCACCGCGGCCACCGGATCCAGATACACCGCCGCCGCCGAGGGCGGGTCGCTGCAGGGGGTCCGCATCGGTGTGATCGACGCTCTCTTCGAGCCGTCAGATCCGGCCGTCACCGCCCGGGTACAGGGTGCCCTGGAGCTCATGGCGGCCAACGGCGCGGAGGTCGTCTCGGCCCCGATCCCGAACATCGTCGGTTTGCGCGGCAACGCCACCGGCGTGTTCCTCCGGGAATTCCGGTTCGCCTTGGACGAGTACCTGGCCGGCCAGCCGGATGCGCCAGTGGAGTCGCTCGCCGAGATCGTTGCCTCGGGGAAGTACCACCCCATCATCACCGCACAGCTGCAGCGGGCCCTCGCCGCCACCCTCGACTCGGCCGAATATCGCGCCGCGCTCGATCGCCGTCCGATTGTTCGGGACGCCGTCACCGACTGGATGGACGACAACGACCTCGATGCGCTGGCCTACCCGGCGAGCACGTATGCGCCCGCCACGATCGGATCCAACCAGCGAGGCAACAACTGCGGAACGGCTTCGGTGGGCGGCCTTCCCGCACTCGTGGTGCCGGCCGGGTTCACCCCGAACGGTCTGCCGGTCGGCCTCGAGCTGATGGGGCGTCAGTACGCCGAGGAGACCTTGATCGCGATCGCCGCCGGATATGAGCAGGTGGCACCGGAGTGGACGCCGCCGGAGCTTTGAAAACAGGTGTCAGGCGTCAGGTGTCAGGTATCAGACCCGACTGCGCCACCCTGAAGCTGTTCGCTCGAACCCTGGGACGATCGCAGCGATGATGGGGGCGCCCGATCTCCAAGCGATTCGGTCCGGTCTTGCTGACACCTGATACCTGACACCTGACACCTTCCTCCTCGCGAAATCATCTGAGTCCGCAGGCTTGACCTCGCCACGCGGGCCGCACTACAACCCATTCCGCAGGCTCTCATCGGCCTTCTTCCCCGCCTTCCGGAGGCGTCGGCGACGCTCCGGAGGAGACTGCTTGACGATGGCACACCCTTGTAATTACACTCGTGTGTTACCGCAAGAACTAGTGGTGCTTCCTCGATACACCACTACATCTTGTGGTTGTGGACAACTCAACCGAGATCAGCGAGTTGTCCTCCAACAGGCAGGGCGCAGGGAGCGAACGGGAGGACGCCATGGGCGACGGACTGCACATCAACCGGTACTTCACCACTGCCGGGGAGGACCCGTTCGACTCGGTGCGGTGGAGTCAACGCGACTCCCGGATCACCAATCCCGATGGCTCGATCGTCTTCGAGATGAAGGACGCCGAGATCCCGGCGACGTGGTCGCAGGTGGCGGCCGACATCATGGTGTCCAAGTACTTCCGCAAGGCCGGGGTCCCCCAGCAGAACCCGGACGGCACCTGGCAGACCGACGCCGACGGCCGGCCCGTGCTCGGCGCCGAGCGCAGCGCCCGCCAGGTGATCACCCGCCTCTCCGCCACCTGGCGCTCCTGGGGGGAGCGCTACGGGTACTTCGCCAGCGATGCCGATGCCCAGGCTTTCGAAGACGAGCTCAGCTACATGCTCGTCAACCAGATCGCCGCCCCCAACAGCCCGCAATGGTTCAACACCGGGCTCAACCACATGTACGGGCTCACCGGTCCCTCCCAGGGTTTCTGGTTCGTGGACGACGCCAGCGGCGAGATCGTGGCCTCCGACGATTCCTATACCCGTCCCGCCCCGCACGCCTGCTTCATCCAGTCGGTGAACGACGACCTGGTGAACGAGGGCGGGATCATGGATCTGTGGACCCGGGAGGCCCGCCTCTTCAAGTTCGGTTCGGGCACCGGGACCAACTTCTCGTCTTTGCGCGCCGCGGGCGAGCCACTCTCGGGTGGCGGCCGCTCCTCCGGCATCATGTCGTTCCTCAAGATCGGCGACCGTGCCGCCGGCGCCATCAAGTCCGGGGGAACCACCCGGCGCGCCGCCAAGATGGTCATCCTCGACGTCGACCATCCCGACATCGAGGAGTTCGTCGATTGGAAGAAGGTCGAAGAGGACAAGGTACGCGCCCTGATCGCCGCCGGCTACTCCTCCGACTTCAACGGTGAGGCCTATCAGACGGTCTCCGGCCAGAACTCCAACAACTCGGTGCGGGTCCACGAAACCTTCCTGCGCGCCGTCGCCGAGGACGCCGACTGGCAGCTCACCGCCCGGACCGACGGCAGGGTGATGCGCACCATCAAGGCCCGTGACCTGTGGCGCCGCATCGCCGAAGCCGCCTGGGCGTGTGCCGACCCCGGCATCCAGTTCGACACCACGATCAACCAGTGGCACACCTGCCCGGCGGGGGGCCCGATTCGCGCCTCTAACCCCTGCTCCGAGTACATGTTCATCGACAACACGGCGTGCAACCTCGCCAGCCTGAACCTGGTGAAGTTCTATGACGACGCCACCGGCTCCTTCGACATGGAGGGCTACCGTCACGCCATCCGGCTGTGGACCGTCGTGCTCGAGATCTCGGTGACCATGGCCCACTTCCCGTCCCGGGAGATCGCCCAGGGCTCGTACGACTACCGCACCCTCGGGTTGGGCTACGCCAACCTGGGATCGCTGCTGATGCGCCAGGCGGTGCCCTACGACTCCGACCAGGCGCGCGCCATCACCGGAGCGCTGACCGCAGTGCTCACCGGCGACGCCTACGCGGCGTCGGCGGAGATGGCCGAGGCGCTCGGGGCGTTCCCGCGCTTCCCCGAGAACCGCGAGTCGATGCTGCGGGTGATGCGCAACCATCGCCGTGCCGCCTACGGAGCCGGTGCCTCCGAATACGAGGGGGTCACCCACCAGGTGGTCGCCATCGATCCCGAGGTGTGCCCGCCCGATCTGCTCGAGGCGGCCCGCGCCTCCTGGAACCGCGCCGTCGCCATGGGCGAGGAGCATGGCTACCGGAACGCCCAGTCGACGGTGCTCGCCCCCACCGGGACCATCGGCCTGCTGATGGACTGCGACACCACCGGCGTCGAGCCCGACTTCGCCCTGGTGAAGTTCAAGAAGCTCGCCGGCGGTGGCTACTTCAAGATCGCCAACCAGTCGATCGATCCGGCACTGCGCGTTCTCGGCTACGACGCGGCCCAGCGCAAGGAGATCGTCGACTACGTCGTCGGGACCATGACCCTCGTCGGCGCTCCCGGGGTCAACCGGGAGTCACTGGCGGCGAAGGGCTTCGCCGACAGTGAGATCGACGCCATCGAGGCCACCCTCCCCGGCGTCTTCGATCTGCGTCACGCCTTCAACGTGTTCGTCGTGGGTGAGGCTGCTCTGCAACGCCTCGGGTTCGTCGAGGATCAGTACACCTCGTTCGACTTCGATCTCCTGTCGGCCCTCGGCTACTCCAACCAGGAGATCGCCGCCGCCAACGAAGTGATCTGCGGCATGCAGACCATCGAGGGTGCGCCCCATCTGGCGCCCGAGCACCTCCCGGTGTTCGACACCGCCAACAAGAACGGCAAGCACGGCGAGCGCTTCATCCATCCCACCGGACACATCAGGGCGATGGCTTCGGCCCAGCCCTTCATCTCGGGGGCGATCTCGAAGACGATCAACATGCCCAATGAGGCGACGGTGGCCGAGATCGAAGAGGCCTACGCCCTTTCCGCAGAACTCGGCCTCAAGGCGATGGCGCTCTACCGCGATGGGTCGAAGGCCAGCCAGCCGCTGTCGTCATCGACCGCCGCCGGCGACACCCACGAAGAGGAGTCGGCCGAGTTGGTGAGTGCGATCGAAACCGAGGCGCGGCTGATCACGGGGGCATTCGCTCCGGGGATCAGCCCCACCGAGGCCTATCACGGTGTCAGTCGCCCCCGCTTCCTGCTCCCCAGCCGCCGCGGTGGCTGGACGCAGGAGGCCAAGGTCGGCGGGCACAAGATCTTCCTGCGCACCGGTGAGTACAGCGATGGGACCCTCGGCGAGTTGTTCATCGATCTGGCCAAGGAAGGCGCCACCCTGCGCGGCATCCTGGGCTGCTTCGCCATCGCCGTCTCGAAGGGCCTGCAGTACGGAGTGCCGCTCGAGGAGTACGTCGAGTCGTTCACCTTCCAGACGTTCGAGCCGCGGGGCATGGTCGAGGGCCATCCCAACATCAAGATGGCCAACTCGATCATCGACTACGTGTTCCGGACCCTGGGCCTCGAGTACCTGGGACGCACCGACCTGGTGCAGGTGCCGCCCAAGGAGGTCGGGGAGCTCCCCGAGCCCCCGAGCGGCCTCGCGGTGGATGCGGGCATTCAGCTCGGCCTCGACGACGACCTGCCGATCACACCGACCACCACGGCGCCGATCAGCCATCCCGCGGTCGCAACGGCGGTCGTGGAGTCGAAGAACGGCAACGGTCACCACGCCGGCAACGGCCCCAGTGCGGCCATCCCGGTCGGCGGCGTCGCGGTGAGGGCAAAGCGGGTCACCGCAGCCACCACGCAGACCGCATCGGTGAACGCGGCGCTCGGCGACATGATGGGTGACGCCCCGTTGTGCGACGTGTGCGGGCACATCACCGTGCGCAACGGGTCGTGCTACCGCTGCTTGAACTGCGGGAACTCGATGGGGTGCTCGTAGTCAGCACCTCACACTCGTCGACAACTCGATGAATGTCGTGAGCGACGCGCCTGGCGCGTCGCTCACGACTATCTGAAGGTCGATGACATCACCATCGCGTCGTAATCGACACGCGCGTCGCGCATAGCACGCGTCGCGTCACACCGGAAATTCGCGTCGCGCGCGCGCCGCGAAGAAATCGCTCGCGTCGCGCGACGATTCATGAGAGGATGAACGAGTGATTGACACGGTTCGCGCAACGAATCGTGGCAACATGACTGAGTACGACCCCGCTACACGGGAGGACACACGACAATGACGACTCGCAAGCCGGCCGCAAAGAAGAAGCCTGCGGCCAAGAGGAAGACTGCAGCGCGCAAGCCT